>JAITST010000248.1 GCA_031287585.1 Planctomycetaceae bacterium
CAAGTTTCTAATTTTACAGGAGTTACTGTTTTGAGACGTTAGGTTTTTGGAAGATGCCTTATGATAAATTTCTCAAAAATTCCCGCAAAATCGCGAAAGTGGTATTTTCTCGAATTGTGATTTTCTGTTATACTCCGTCCGTGAAAGTTTGTATAACCTGTATTGCGGAAACTTGGGTATCACTTGGATGCAACGTGTATTTTCAATCGCCAATCAGAAGGGCGGTGTTGGTAAGACAACTACCGCGATAACGTTAGCGGACGGTTTTGCCAGGGCTGGCGCGAGGACGTTGCTGGTTGACCTCGATCCCCAATGTAACGCGACTAGCGGACTTGGTATCGAAAAAACTGCCGAACATCCGCTTGTTTCCGGTATACCGATTCCGCAAGCGGTCGTGCAAACCGCGACAACGGATTTATGGATACTGCCCGGTACGCGGTCTGCTGCGGATGCCGAAGTGTTGGCGGGGAACAGTGAGAGTGAGTCGCGGCGGATGGAGGAACAGTTGATTCGTCAGATTCAGGGTTATGATTTCGTGTTGATTGATTGTCCGCCGTCGCTCGGACGTTTAACACAAATTGCCCTTACCGCTTCGACCGAAGTTTTGATTCCAATGCAGTGCGAATATTACGCGATGGAAGGATTGACACAAATGATTCAGGTTATCAAGGACGTTATGCAGCGGCAACCGGAGCGGCTGGAATTTGGCGGCGTTGTGTTGACGATGTACGATTATGCGTTGGAACTGACGCACGAAGTTGATAAAGAAGTACGCGATTTTTTCGGCGAGATTGTATTCAATACGGTCATACCGAGAGACGTAACAATTACTGAAGCGTCAAGTCACGGTAAGTCAATCATAGACTACGCACCGCGAAGTCATGGAGCAAGAGCATACGTTGAGTTGTGCCTGGAACTGTTAGAAAAAATTTAATAAATTTAACAACACAAATAGGAGACTATAATGACGCGAGTAGCAAAACGTTTAGGACGCGGGTTAGAAGCGTTGATTGGTAACATCGGTGAGAACGATTCCGCGATGACGGTACGTACAGATTCAGATTACTCATCGTCTTCTGGTATCTATGATTCGTCGATACGTCAGACATCGCCAATGATTGTTGACGTTATGCTTATCGACCGTAATCCCTACCAGCCGCGTCTTGAGTTTGACAGAACCGAACTCGATACTCTCGCGGCAAGCATCATCAATAACGGTCTGTTGCAACCTATTGTCGTGCGTCGTGTTGGCGAACGTTATCAGTTGATAGCGGGCGAACGGCGGTTACGGGCGACGATACGGGCGGGATTGAGTGAGATTGCGGTTGTGATAAAAGAGATTGACGAGCGGCAGATGTCGGAGTTGGCACTCGTTGAAAACTTACAACGTGTTGACTTGAACGCAATCGAAAAGGCGCAAGCGTTCAGCCGTTACATTCAAACATATAACGCCACGCACGACGAAGTCGCGAAACGTTTAGACCTCGACCGTTCGACGATTACAAATCTGTTACGCTTGTTAGAACTGCCGGAGGAGTTGCAGATGTACGTTCGCAAAGGAGCGATTTCGTCTGGTCACGCACGCGCGATTTTACCACTCAAAGAACACGAAGACAAACTGATTGTCGCCGAACGGATTATCAATGAAGGTTGGAGTGTGCGGACAACAGAAAAGTTTGTGAAGGAACTGACAGAGTCGGGCGAGCAAGCGGCGGACACGGGGATTACACCAGACGAGAAACGAACAAGAACAAGCGAAGTTTCACCGCATTTAGCCGCGTTAGAGCAGGAATTCCGTAATTATCTTGGAACAAAAGTAAAACTATCGCACAACAACGGCAAAGGGAAAATAGTAATCCCCTTCGCAACTCACGAAGACTTTGAGCGATTGAAGAAGATGATATGCAAGTGAATGTTTGCAGATGTTTTCAACACGAGCAAAAATTCCGAAGCGGTAACTTGGTGTAATTGTTGAGATATTGTGCTTCCGTTTGAAAAATATCTATAATTTATTTTCACCCCCTATGCACCTGTCTCATAAGTTGGTAGAATGAGCGAGACGTTGGTACTGTTAACAACGTTTTTCGCAATCACAATTCTACAAAAATTAGAACTATGAGAACTGTTATCCAATTTTGCGTGCTGTTTGTATTGGCTTCCCTGTTATCAACGGTGTTGTTTGCTGAGAGTTTTTACGATTTCACTGTTAAGGACATTGACGGTAAAGATTTTTTGTTTGAAAAACTCAAAGGTAAAAAGGTAATGGTCGTCAACGTCGCGTCGAAATGCGGTAACACGCCGCAGTACAAAGAATTGCAGGAAATTTACACGAAGTACGGCAACGAAAAGTTTGTTGTTATCGCGTTTCCCGCAAACAATTTCGGTCAACAAGAGCCGGGAACTGACAAGGAAATCAAGGAATTTTGTACATCGAAATACTCTGTAACGTTTCCTGTTATGTCGAAAATTTCAGTCAAAGGCGATGACCAACATCAGGTATATCATTGGTTGACAGAAAAGAAACTCAACGGCGTGAAAGACGCACCGGTCAAGTGGAATTTCCAAAAGTTCCTAATCAACGAACAAGGTAAACTTGTAGATGTAATAGAGCCGGGCGACAAACCAAACTCGGAAAAGATTATCAAATGGTTGGAGCCGTAAACGGCATTGACAAATTTTACTCACGCCTGCCGTTTATCCGTTCGTGCATAACAGGTGGTAACTCCGTTGCGTTGCCGCATGTATGAAATGTCAAAACAGTTCTCAAATAATGAAGATTCTACCAATACAAACCGAAAAAAATAGCGTTGCTAGTGTTGGTGCATCAACCACATCTTGGAGGTTGGTTTTTGCATTGGGATTCCATATCCTTTCGTTTGTTTTTTGACTCGTTGCACTTATTCCGTTTCTTTCATTCTCATTGACAGCATTGATAATTGATGCTGCTGGCGGAGCGTTTGGAACAATCTATCTTGTTGTTGGATCACTCTTTGTGTCTGCCATCTGTTTGGGCTTCGCAACAGAAATCGGAAAACAATCATTACGAAAAGTCCGTTACATCAATCTTGTCTCAATTTTGATGACAGTTATTTTAATTATGCTTTTGATGTTTACCTATTCTTTTATCTATGGTTAAAAATCATTTATTGGGGCGTTCGATAATCAAAAGATTTGTGGATTTTAACACCCGATATACGAACAGTAATTAGATGTATCTTTGTGTATTCCGTATTGAAATGATAACTGGCAGACATAGAAATTGCTCTCCAACATTGCGTTGGTGAACAATTTGTATATTCTCGTTTTCATGTAGGTACCCTCTAGCGTTTCGTTGCTTTTAACGCAAAATGTTACACTTTGTCTTCGTCTCTATCATTTTTCCGTTTATTAAAATACTTCCAAATCTGCCCGCCGACCATAATTAAAATCAAAATACCACCAATAATTAAAAACAGAAAACGCGGTTCGTCAATTTCACATGTAAGGCATTTATCGAGAGACTGATCTAACATAGGAACACATTTTCCGTCACGCCATAGGTACAGGGTTTGTGGTGCGTCTCGCATACGCACGACACTGCCGTTGGGTATCGGTGTTTTAATCTTAAATTCGTCGTCTGACATTGATTCTGGAAAATCAACGTCAGACAAGATACATTCGGATACAGAAACCGCAGGCGGCAATGTATAATCAGGATTTGTAATTATTTCTCCGGTATATATCATAACTGGAGATTGTAAACTTGGCTTGATGTTTTGCAATTTACCCCCAGTATGAAATTCCTGTAAATTATATTTTTCAGGAAACCACCGCCCTTTCACTTCAATAAACTTTTCTACTTCATAGATACCGCGAGAAACATAAGATTCTGATGCTGGTTGATGTTCAATTTCCTCTATTTCAATTTTTTTTGCCGAGTAATTCTTTTGCGGGTCAAGCGTTAGCGTTATAACATAGTTGCGATATTTAGAACGCAATTCAATGTACGGTTCTGTTGCTAATACTTCTGTTTCACCCGCACGACACACGTCCGGCATGAAAACGATATTAAAACCGTCTTGCATATAGCCAAGAGGAAACGCTAAATCAAGCAGACGCAGTTCTCTTGACCACATCCCATTTGCTTTCAGGGAAGTGCTAACTTCCGTTTCTACTTCATCAGAATTACTGCGAGAATAGGTTGTAACCGTCATATGGTTTCCCTGCAAAAAAGATGTTTCTTCAAACACTTTGCAAACACCTCCATAGTCATATGGAACGTCATAAGAAGGCACTTCACGCCAATAACGTTTTCTATCAAAATCAATTTTCCATTTGGAATTCATCCGAAGAATATCCAAAGGAATGGATTTTACATAAGACGATTCACTTGAAGTAAAAGTCACATTGGCTAACATCCGCGAGTGAGAGGCATACTGTTCAATATACTGCTCCGCTTCCGTTTTTGTTTCCGCGTTTGAAACGAGAACGAAGAACACCGACGATAATGACACCATTAAAAATTGACGCATCATAATATACCTCCTAAAATTTGTAAATATACCCCAATTATTCCACCTTCACCTTGAACAATATCGCGTACAATATCGGCACTACGAATAGCGTCATTACCGTCGCGAACATTAGCCCGAACATTATTGCGGCTGCCATTGAGTTGAACAGCGGGTCACGCACCAGCAGCGGTATCATTCCTACTACTACCGTCAGTGCCGCAACTGTTACCGGTCTCATTCTTTCTACCGACGCATTCACGATTGCTTCGTACTGGCTCCTACCGCTTTGCATTTCAATGTCTATCTGATCCATCAGTACAACACCGTTTCGTACTAACATTCCTATCAAACTCATCGTTCCTACCAGTGCCATAAAACCAAACGGTAATTCCGTCACCAGCAATCCTACCGTTATCCCAATCAGCATCAGCGGCAATGTCAACAGAATGATAAATGGTTGCTGCCATGAGTTGAATAACGCAACCACAATCACCGCCATTATTATAAGCGAAATCGGCAGTTGTGCCAACAGCGTCGTTTGCGACTCGAACGACTTCTCCTTTTGTCCGCCCCACTCCATCGTATAACCCGTCGGAATTTTCATCGCCTCAATCTCATCACGTACATCCGCAAACAACGTATTCCACTGCTTCCCGTGAACAGGGTCACAACCAACCGTAACCGTTGGTACACCGTTCCGCCGTTGAATACACGACGGTTGCCACGTCACTTTTCCAACCGAAATCACTTGTGCGAGCGGTACCGGATGTGACGCAAATCCCCAGACCGGAATGTTCCCTATATTCCCGATGTCGTTTCGTTCTTCCTGCGAACCGCGTATTCGTATCGGTAACAAATTATCACCTTCAATGAATGTCGCCGCAGGTAAACCCAACGTCGCCCATCGTAACGAAACTGAAATGTCCGCGCGGCTTGTCAACGTTCGCACACCCTTTGGCTGCGAGTACGCCGGTTCCCAAACAGGAATCGCCTCACGCCAGTTGTCAACTATACCTTTCGCATCGGGATACTTTGCGAAAATCGTTTTTGCTTCGTCCGCCAACCGTCGCAAGACCGCGTGGTCTGTACCAGCAAAGCGAACTTCAACATCGTTCGGAGGCATAGGGCCAAACGTAAATCGCCGAACCCGAACAAGTGAATCGGGGAACATCGTTTTCAGTTTCGCTTCCAGCGGCGCGAGTAACGGTTCAACATCCGAGATTTTTTGTACACCAACAACAATCGTACCGTAATTACGCGACGGCAACTCAGGGTCGTAAGGTAAGTAGAAACGCGGCGGACCGCCGCCGACAAACGTTGAAAGTTGCGTTATCGAATCGTACTCGCGCAGAACCGTTTCGATTTGTTTAAGGTCGTCCGAGACCGCGTTAATTGATGTACCCGCTGGTCGCCAGTAATCAATAACAAACTGCTGACGCGGCGACGGCGGGAAGAAAATTTGTTCAATGCGCGTGAATCCGTAAAGCGAAGCGAGTAAAACAAGCAACAGCGAAATGAGCGTGATAGTTTTGAAATGTAACGCTGTTTCAACAAGTTTACGATACAGCCGATAGACCAGTCCCGAATGAGGGGCGTTGTTTGTTCCGTCAGTTTTCGGAATGTGAACAAACAAATAATACGCGACCGGCGTTTGTGTCATCGAAACCACCCAACTGATTATCAGCGAAACGAGAATCACGATGAACAAATCGCGGCAATACTCGCCCGTGTAATCAGGCGTGAGATAAACCGGAAGGAACGCAATCGCGCCGACGAGTGTCGCACCGAGCAACTGCATCGAGACCTTCTTCGCTCCTTCAATACACGCCGTCTTACGGTCAACACCTCGCTGCATCCGAACGAGAATCATATCGCCCACAACAATCGCGTCGTCCAGCAGAATCCCAAGTGCGACGATGAACGAGCCGAGCGATGTACGTTGAAGTATCACGCCCATCGGGTACAACACGCAGAGCGTCGCGAGTATGACGATGAGCAAACTACTCGTTATCAACAGTCCGCTTTGCCACCCCATCGTCAACATTACAACAATGGTAACGATAACAATCGACTCAAGCAAGTTACGTTCAAACACACCGATTGCTTCTACAACGTTATCCGGTTGATACGTGACTGTGTCGAGGTGGAAACCGTGCGGCAACTTTTTCATAAATTCGTCAGTCTTTTCTCTCACTACTTTACCCATCTTGATAACGTCACCGCCCGCGATTGGCGCGAGTGCGACAACGACCGCAGTGTTGCCGTTTGACCGCATAATACTATCGGGACTGTCGTCGTAAACGCGGCGAACGGTTGCGATGTCGCGGAGGCGGATTGGTACAGCGGTTGCTGATACGGGGTTGGTGACAGAATGCGCGAGCGGGTCAAAGATGGTGTCGTGAGTGACACCAAGAAATTGATTCGCGATACTGTTAATATGTGATGGACTGATAACGGTATTTGCGATTTCGTCGATAGACGCAAACTGTCCCGCAGGTGCTAGGCGGACAACCATATCACCGAGCGTCATCTCGCCCGCGTCGGTTTGTACGTTGTGACGCAACAACGCGAGAACAACCGAAATAGGGTGAATTTCAAGTTCGGACATCCTCGCTCGTGAAACTTCAACGTCAATGTACTCTTGCCGTTCGCCCCAGAGTTCAACACGTCCGACTTGATCAAGCCCGTTAAAACTATTCTGCAACTCCTTCGCGCGTTCACGCAACTCCGCATCGCTGATACCGTCGCCAGTCAGAGCAAACATAACACCATACACATCGCCAAAGTCATCACGAACAATCGGCGACATCGCTTCGACTGGTAACTCTATCTTAACTTCCAACATCTTGTTACGCAAATTCTGATGTGCGTTGGAAAGTCTTGCGGGTTTGATAGTGTCGCGGAAATCAACAAAGATAATGGAAACGCCGGGGCGAGAAATGCCGCGGGTAGTCTTAACGCCTTCAACACGCCGTATGTGACGTTCAACAACTTCCGTCACACGAACATCAACATCCGAAGCACTAGCACCCGGATAGAGTGTAATAACAAGAGCGGTCTTAATCGTAAACTCAGGGTCTTCCAAACGTCCCATACGAAAGAAAGACCAAATACCGCCGCAAATAATTATCGCGATGCAAAAACCAACGGTTGTACGATTGTTAAGTGAAAAAGCGGGAAACATTTTTGATAATAAATAATTTTGTGAGTGAATTTATGCTGTGCCAAAAACAATAATCGAAAACGGTGGAGTAAAGTGCCTCAATGTTCATCGGAATCGTGTTCAGTATCCGGTCAAACGAATCGGCAGTGTTGACAAACCGTTTCGCACCGGTAATATCATCGTTTATTTTCCACTACGCTAATTTCATCTTTCGTCAAATCGTACAATGCGTACACAAATTTGTCTATATCTTTGTCTAACGCAGTTATCTGTCTCGCAATCATTGTTTTTGTGTGCTGGTTTTGTTCGTTTTTCTCTCGGCGTTTCAATTCTAACATATTGTCAACCATTGTAATAAGTTTGTCGTGTGTTGATTTGTCTGATTTTTTGGAGATATCGAGATTTGGTATGGGGAGTGTTTTTAGTTGATATGAAACTATTTCAGGAAAAATTTCTTCCTTTCGCATCGTAAATTGTTTTTTCAGAAAAAATGTCATAAGTCGCGAATTTAATAGTCCCAGAACAAATTTCAAATCATAGACGGAATCATAAAAGGCATACAGATTTTTTGTAAACGCGTTCCTTTCATAATCAACATTCGCAATTAGTCTATTGGCAACGCGGCGAATAAGCACTTTGTTCTTGTTAATTACTGTCGAAAGACGGCTTACTTCTTTGTACTTCTCATTTACAAAACAGTTCAAAGTCACATCTTGAATGTATCTCGACAACTCGCCGCCTACGATTGTTTTACAATCTGTTCTTTTCGTTGTTATGTTTACCGTATAACCTTCCATTCCTCTTATTATTTTGCCGATAGGATTTACATCTGCCAGTGTTCGCTCGTTTTTTGACATCTTTTCCAATACCGCAAATTCTTTGTCAGAAACATAAACGTTATAGATACAGTTCGGGAATTTTTCTATGAATTTGTGACTTATCTTTCTGTTAAAAATTGGTTTTTCGTTCGGGTAGTAAAATAGTGATCTAGTAAATTTAACATTGGAACCGTTTTTATAAACGAATATCAAACATTCTGTATTGGCTTGTTTGAAGCATATTCCGACTTCCGTTAGTGACACAAGCCCGTGCAATAAGCGTCGTCTAATTGTCTCCATATTTCTATTGAACTGGACAAATCGTGGAATAATAAAACTGAATATGCTGTCGTGTTTTAGCAGACGTTCTAATGCCTGAATGATGAACAGGATGTACGTGTCGTGTGTTTTATCGTTAGTGTTATTGTCGAAATATACAATCTCGTCATCAGTCAATTCTCCCCCCCACGGCGGATTTCCAATCACAACGTCAAATCCGCCATCTTGGAACGCTTCCTTGAACTCCTCTTGCCAATCGAACGCGTTAATCTTGTACTGTTTATCTTCCGTCAGATTTAACGTGCCT
>JAITST010000254.1 GCA_031287585.1 Planctomycetaceae bacterium
CATCAACACGTTTTTTACCGCTTACGGTACGCTCGGCGAACACGTCGCAAACACCGCGTACCTGATAGTTCTGATTACCAAGGAACCCGCCAATAATTTCGCCGCCGCGATTTCCAAGTCCAATGGAGACGGTGTTAATTTTTTCGGACGGCGAAACTCCGCGATCACGACCAAGCACGTAACCGGGAACAAACAACGGCACCGCTGCGGCAGCCGTAACAGAGAGAAATTTTCGTCGAGAAGTTTTAGACATAATAACCTCGTAGTAAAGTGAAAAACAATCAAACACAGTAGTAAGCATAATCGCATACTGTCACGAAGTACATAATTCTAACAGGGCGTAAACTGGCGTGCAAGATGGTGTGGGAAAAAATACCCAAGTTGATATTGTGCTATTTTTGAAAAATGTGTATCTTGTACCCGTTCACAGAAGTTTTACGGTGCGAAACAAACCGTGAGCGGTTACTCACATAGTTTACGTACAAATTTACAAAGATGTAGAAGGCGTATAGATGGCAAAAGTTGCGATATTGGCGGCGGACTTGGAACACGTTTTGCGGAGGAGACGGATGTTAAGCCGAAACCAATGATTACGGCTGGACCGTATCCGATTATTTGGCACATAATGAAGATATTTTCGAGTTTTGGACTCGAAGAATTTTATGTTGCAACGGGTTACAAGGGTGGTGTAATAAAACGTTATTTTGCGGACTACCACAGCGGTTGAACTGACGGCGGATAACAATCGGATGATTTACATACCGGAAGGATTTGCGAACGGTTTTCAGTCGCTTACGGATGATGTTGAAATAGTATATTTCGTTACGGTGTTTTATGCGCCGAAGAATGAAGATGGATTACGATTTGATTATCCAAAATTGAGAATTGATTTTCCTGTTAATGTGAGTGTTGTTTCAGAATGTGATAGGAATTTCAAACTGATGAGAGAAAGAGAAAATTGGCAGGGAGTTACTCACCCATTATATTACTCAAACTGTAAAAGAAATGAGAAATAAATGGTGTTGCGCACGGAGGAAATGAGTTCACATAGAAAAAAATGTTGTCATCATAGCCATTCTCCGTGTCCACCGTGTCTCCGTGCGCAAAATAACCAATTGATTTGTTACGTTCATTTACAGTTTGAGTATATTGGATGTAGTATTGGTATGTATAAAGTACCGGTTGCACCGACAGTTTTGGTTATCGCAGGTCCCAATGGTGCTGGTAAGACGACGAAACTGAACTTTGGAACTGGTTAAAATTTTTTAGAACAAACAAAAAGGAGGAACTGGAAATGTTAGCAACCAAAAGTCCGCAAATCAAAAAAGCGGTAGGTGTTCTTATGGAACTCTCCGCCGACGAACGAACCCGACTACTGTATGAGGAACGGGAGAAGATTCGTATGGACGAATCGGCAAAAAAAAGTTACGCCGAGAAGAAACTGCGTTTGGCAAAGGAGAAAGCAAGGTTAGAGGGCGAATTAAAGGGCAAGAGAGAAATCGCACGGAATTTGTTAAGCAAAAATATGTCAATTGAAGAGGTAATGGGCATAACCGATCTCTCGCGTAGCGAAATTGAAAATTTGCGATAACGTATTCAATAATAGTTTAGGGAGTCCTGTACTTTCCAAAAATTCACGATGGGAATGTTACTTCGTGAAAAAGATAGACAGATGCTTTTACAGATATTCTCTTCTATTGATGAGCCGATGAAGGTGTTGGCGTATGGAAGTCGTGTAACCGGGGATACATCACGACACAAACAAATTTCAACCGTGTACGGTATAATGCTTTTACAGAATTGACAATTGTTTATTTTTCTGTTAGAATCAGTGCTTGTGCGTTGCGTTTTTGTTTACTATCACTTAACACATTATAACTATGAAATACTTAATCACAGGCGGAGCGGGATTTATTGGTTCTAACCTTGCTCGTTATGTGCTTGACAAGGGACACGATGTTGTTATCTTTGACAACTTTGCTACCGGCAAACGCGAAAACCTTGTTGACATCAAAGACCGTATCACGCTCATCGAGGCGGATTTGCGGGACGCGGCGGCGGTAGAGAAGGCAGTTGTCGGTTGTACGGCTATCTTTCACGAGGGCGCACTCGGTTCAGTGCCGCGCAGCGTCGAAGACCCGTTCACGAGTCATAACGTCAACGTCAACGGTACGATAAACGTTTTGGAAGCCGCGAGGAAAAACGGAGTGAAACGTGTTATGTTTGCCGCGTCGAGCAGTGCGTATGGCGAGCAGCCCGTGTCACCGAAACATGAGGAAATGCCGACGCTCCCTGTTTCACCGTATGCCGCGAGCAAAGTCGCGTGCGAGTCATATTTGCAAGCGTACGCGTCGGCGTTCAAGATGGAAACGGTCAGTTTGCGTTACTTCAACGTTTTCGGTCCGTATCAAGACCCGTTTGGTGCGTATGCGGCAGTGATACCGGCGTTTGTCAGTTGCTTGCTCAAAGGTGAGCCGCCGACAGTTTTTGGCGATGGCGGTCAAACCCGTGACTTTTGCTACATCGAAAACGTTTGCCACGCCAACTGGCTAGCGGCGAACGCACCATCCGAAGTCTGCGATGGTCGCCCGATAAATATAGCGTGCAACGCCGCCGTTTCGTTAAACCAGATTCTCGACAAACTGAACTCGTTGCTGAACGTAAATATAAAGCCGATTTACAAACCAACGCGGGCAGGCGATGTCCGCGATTCGCTGGCGGATATTCGGCGGGCGAAAGAAAAAATCGGTTACGAACCGCAAGTTATGTTTGATAAAGGATTAGAAAAAGCAATCGGTTGGTACAAGGAAAATCTCTCGTGACAAACGTGAGAACAAGCGAACCGCGAACATATAACGTTCAATCGGACAATGTTCAAACGATTGAACGTTACGGAGTAATTGCGGTAATCCGCCGTGAAAACTTTTATCTGACAATACGCCGTTCGGAAACTGTAGCGGCACCAAACAAAATCTGTTTCCCCGGCGGCGGGATAGAAAAAGGTGAGACAGATACCGAAGCCCTAATCCGCGAGTGTCGCGAGGAAATTAACGTTGCGGTAAAACCAATAAAACAAATCTGGCAAAACGTAACAGCGTGGAATGTCCACCTAACGTGGTGGGAAGCAAGTATGGACGAAGACGCGAAACCGATTGCGAATCCAAGAGAAGTATCAGAAATAATTTGGTTGACCCGCGAAGAAATGTTGGAACACCCAGATTTACTTTCGAGCAACGTAGAGTTTGTGGAACGGATTCTGACGTGTTTGTGAAAAAATAATGAATACAAATGTTCTCCGAACTACTTGTGGTTTCAGGCGGTTAACTAATAACTAAACCTTAACCAAAAGGAAAATCCAATGTCAGCACGTCGTGAATTTTTGAAAAAAACTGTTACGATTACAGGAGCGGCAACTTTCGTTCCCTACATTTTGTCGTCGGCACAACCTGGTATTGCACAAGCAGTAAGTGACCAGCTGCGGGTCGGTGTCGTTGGTCTCGGTGGAATGGGACGAGGCGATGCCATAGACTTCTCAAAACTCGCCGATGTCGTTGCACTTTGCGACGTTGATTCCGAGTATGGAATTGCCCAAGCAAAAAAGAACGGTGACATTAACCGACTCAATCCTGATACGTACAAGGATTACCGCAAAGTTCTCGAACGCAAAGACATCGACATAATTTCGATTGCGACCGTCGATCACTGGCACGTTAAAATCGCCATCGAAGCACTCATGGCGGGTAAGCATGTTTTTGTTCAAAAACCGCTGACACTCACTATCGAAGAAGGACAACTAATTCGTAGTGCGCTGAAAAAATATCCGAAATTGATTTTTGATGTCGGAACACAACAGCGTTGGCAACGTTATCAGTTCGCAACCGCTGCTTTAATGGTACGCAAAGGTGTACTCGGTAAAATTGTTAAGATGACAGCCGACATCGGTCCCTGTCCGGTAGAGGGACCTTTCAAGAAAGCCACGCCGCCGGAATCGCTAGATTGGAATTTCTGGCAAGGACAGTGTAAGCCAGTTGAATATATTACGAAACGTTGTCATAACGATTTCCGTTGGTGGAACGAATACTCCGGCGGACGTTTCACCGATTGGGGAGCGCATCACGTTGATTTCGTTCATTGGGCACTCGGACTTGAACAAGAAGGACAGGGACCATCAACGGTTACGCCTATCAGCGTTACAAATCAGGTCGATTTCAAGGATGGCTATCCGACGGCGGACAATCGTTTTAACACCTGCCCTGAATTTGAGGTTTCGTGCAAAATGCCGAACGACGTTGAAATGATTGTGTGCAGCCGCAGCAAAGATGGTAACGGTATTCTTATCGAAGGAACCAAAGGACGTATTCACGTCAGCCGCGGACGTATCGCCGGTAAACCGTTCGAGGAAAAATGGCACGAAAATGTTATCAAAGAAGAGGATTACATCGCCCTTGCACACGGCAAACCGTTTCAGGTGCCAGAAGGGGAATGGTATGTGAATCCCTATCACAAAGAGAATTTTATCGCCTGTATCAGAGAGGGCGGACTGCCGATTTCAGATGGTTTCAGTCACGTTCAGGCAATTCAGTCATGCCATCTTTGTGCGATTGCCGCGCGGTTGAATCGGGAAATCAAGTGGGACCCGAAAACGGAAAAAATCATCGGTGACGACCAAGCCGCCGCATTCATCGCTCGTGAACGGCGAAAGGAATTTGATATTCCCAAAGTATAAACAACTCAAAATGTAAATGAACGTAACAAATAGTTTTTTTTACGTTCATTTACACCAATCGTTCGTCATTCATTTCAACTTAACCCAACAACAAATACAATGCAAAAAACCTTAACCATCATTTTCGTGTTGACGCTGCTCACGGTCAACAGTCTGTTTGCCCAAAACGCGGCGTTATCGTCAATCGAAAAACGCGCGGCGGAGATTGCCGGTTTTCTTGGTGACGAACCGCGAGGATTTGCGACGGTTTACTATCAGCGCGATGTCTGGGATGACGTTGCGAAAAATAAAGCGTTTGCCGACGCTGTCCAACGCGGTGTCTGGGCTGCGGAAATTGTTATCGAACCATTCAACGAAACACTCTATCGTGAGTACTTCAAAAACGGTAATCGCGAAAACTATCAGAACTGGCGAGGCAAAAAGTATTCGCAACTTTCACCGCTCGTTATCGCCGAGTGTATTGAGAACAAGGGGCGTTTCGTGCCGAACATTGTCGCACTTATCAACTCCATCTGCGATGACAAATCGTGGGTGCTGCCTGCTCACGATTACGGCGCGGTTATCGTTGACGGCAAAGACGTATATATTGACCTGGCATCGGCGGACACGAGTTTCGGACTTGCAATCGCGTGTTACTGGCTCGGTGACAAGTTGCCGAACGAACTTCGCGAGCGGGTAACGGAGGAAATCGAACGGCGAACGTTTGTACCGTATGAAAACGCGATACGCGCGAAGACGATGCCGCGTGGGATGTGGTGGGTGAATACGACGAACAACTGGAATTCGGTTTGTCACGCGGGCGTTATCGGAGCGGCTGTGTTGCAAATCAAATCGAAGGAGCGGCGCGCGTTTTTCGTTGCCGCCGCCGAACATTACACTGACGATTTCTTCAAAGGTTTCACCGACGACGGCTATTGTTCGGAAGGACTTGGCTATTGGAATTACGGGTTTGGTAATTTCGTCACCTTGTCGGAAACGATTTATCGCGAGACTGACGGTAAGGTTGACTTATTCAAGTTGCCGAAGGTGCGAAACGTTGCGTTGTTCGGTGCGAGAATGGAAATCACGCCAAACCTGTTTGCGGCGTTCGCGGATTGCAGTATTACCGCACGACCTGGCAACGTTCTCACCGGTTTCATCAGCCGCCGTCTCGGACTCGGTTTGGAATCGTATGAAAACGCAGGTCTATATCCGAACACACCAAGCGGCAATCTTATTCATACCGCGATTTACTGTTTCCCCAACTCTGCCGTCGAACATCCAGCCGTGCAACCGACCGAACCGTTACTTGGTATTCGTACAAAATTTGAAGATGCCGGAATCTACATTTGCCGCCCGCAAAAAAACGAACGGACCGAGTTGGCGGCTGTATTCAAAGGCGGTCACAACGGCGAACATCATAATCATAACGATGTTGGCTCGTTCGTAGTCTCACGCGGCGGCGTTTTACCGTTAATTGATCCGGGCGGCGAAGTTTACACGCAACGAACGTTCTCTTCACGCCGTTACGACAGCAACTTGTTGAACTCGTTCGGTCATCCGGTACCGAAAATCAACGGCAAATTACAACAAACGGGAACGGCGAGAAAAGGAGTCGTTATCGAGAGCGAAAACAGTGACGCGAAAGATGTGTACAGATTCGACATCGCGTCGGCATACGACCAAAAGGAAATTAAAAAGTTGGAACGCCGTTTCGTTTACGACCGCCAAAATCACGGTGCGGTTGAGGTAACAGATACGTTTGAACTAACAGAACCCGGAACATTTGAGACCGCACTGGTGACATATCAAACATTCAAAAACGTAACGGATAAAACCGAAAGCGATAAGTTTGTGTTCGTAGTCGGAGACGAAATAAAAAAGCAATCGGTAAAAGTAACAATCACAACTAACACAAACGCAACTCTAATCTTTGAAACAACAGAAATCAAAGAAAATTCAATGGCAAAAAAGAATCCAATCCGTCTGGCGTTCAAACTGAAAGAACAAACGGCGGCAGGAAATGTTATAATAAAGGTTGAGCCGTATTGAAGTACAGCCGCGCGTCTTTACATCATTTAACCCCAAATATCACGATGTTTTTTCCAGAATTTATTACCAGCCCGTTGATGGGTATTTATTTTATTTGCGCTGTGTTTGGCAGCGCATTGATTTTGTTGCAACTGTTGCTTATGTTCTTCGGAGTTGGTGATGGTGATATTGACGATGGCGGCGGCAGTGATTTTTCTGACAATGTTGGGGCTGCTGAATTTTTCAGAATTTTATCGCTCAAAACTATTGTTGCCGGATTTGCGTTTTTCGGTTTGGGCGGCTTGGCTGCATTGACCGGCGGGACTTCTGAACCAATTTCTGTAATTATTGCAGTTATATCCGGTTCAACCGCGATTTATATCGTATTTTATCTGTATAGGGCAATAAACCGATTAAAGTCCGACGGCAGCGTGACGGCGGAAACGTTACTCGGAGCGGTTGGCGACGTTTATATTCGCATACCGGCAGCGGGCGGCGGAGTCGGCAAAGTCCTTGTCAACCACCAAAACCGAACAATGGAATACGAAGCAATCACTAAGGGGGAAGAGTTAAAAGCTGGCACGCCAGTCACTGTTGTACGGGTTGTTTCGTCAACTACGGTGGAAGTAGTGTGTATAGTGTAACTGGTTTTATTCGTTGTAAACATTTTGAGTTGCGGCTATACCGTGACATAAGAATTACGTTTGATAAAAATTCACCAACAAAAAAACTATGCCTGATTCATTTTATACCATCGTTACCTTCTGGCCTATCATCACTGCTATTGTTATTGGGGCTTCGCTGCTCATCTTGTTTGTCCGGCGTTACCGACGTTGTCCTAGCAACCGGATACTCGTTGTTTTTGGTCGCAACGGTCAAGGGCAATCTTCGATTTGTATTCACGGCGGTGCCAGGTTCATCATTCCTATAATTCAAGACTACGCATATTTGAGTCTCGAACCGATGCAGATTGAAATCCCGTTACGCGGTGCGTTGTCGATGGAAAACATTCGTGTCAACGTTCCTAGCGTGTTCACTGTCGCCATCGGAACAACGCCGGAGCAAATGCAGAACGCCGCGGTTCGTTTGCTCGGTTTGTCGAAACCGCAAATCTCGAAACAGGCGGAAGACATCATCTTCGGTCAACTTCGTCAAGTCATCGCCTCGATGCACATTGAAGAAATCAATCGTGACCGCGAAGCGTTCCTTTCAAGTATCACAACATCGCTCGACCCCGAACTACGCAAAATCGGTTTGATACTTATCAACGTCAACATAACCGACATCACTGATGAGAGCGGTTACATAGAAGCAATCGGACGTAAAGCGGCAACCGAAGCGATTCAGAAAGCGCGCGGTGACGTTGCAGACAACGAGAAGATGGGAGAAATACGTATCGCCGAAGCGGAACAAGCGAAAGCGATTCAGGTTGCGAACGCGGTCAAGGTACAGATGATTGGAACGCGAGAAGCCGAACGTGACAAAGAAGTCAAACTCGCGGAACTGACACGTGACCAAGCGATTCAGATTGCTGACTTAAAGAAGGAGCAAACCGTCGGCGAGCAATCCGCGTTGTTCATTTGCGAGTCACAGGTCAAGCAGTCGGAACGCGATATGCGTATTCAAACCGCAGAGGCAAATGCGTCCGCAGTTGAAGGTGAGAACAGGGCGAAGGCGACAATCGCGATATCACAAGCCGAGTTGCAAGTTCGGCAGGCGGAAGCGTACAAGTCTGGTGAAACGAAGAAACGTGAGGCAGAAGCGGCGGTTCTCGAAGCACAGTATCTCGCGCAAACAAAAACCGCGCAAGCGGAAGCACAGTTGCAGGAAGCGAAACAACGTGCGGAGTTAGAAGCACCAGCAAAGGCGCAGAAGGCGAAAACGATTGTAGAAGCGGAAGCGTTGGCGGAGCAGAAACGTATCGAAGCGGAGGGCGAGGCGAAGGCAATTTTTGCGAGGTTGGAAGCGGAGGCACGCGGTAATTATGAGATACTGGCGAAGAAGGGCGAAGGATTGCAGCGAATAATCGAAGCGTGCGGCGGAGCGGAAAAGGCGTTCCAGTTGCTTATGTTAGAACACTTCGACAACTTGGTAGAGGCGTCATCGAAAGCGATTTCAAACATCAAGTTCGACAAGATAATAGTATGGGACGGCAACGCAAACGGCGAGCAATCCGCAACAGCCGGCTTCCTGAAAAACATGGCAAAAACGTTACCGCCAATGATGCAGGTAATGAAAGAAATAGGCGGAATAGAGTTTCCCGAAACGCTGGCAAAGATTGTTGGTGTGGATGGCGTGAACGAGAAGCCGATAAAAGCGAAACCGGACAACAGCGAAGATAAAACGGCGTAGAAAAACTTGGCGGTGTCCGCGTACTAATTCCAGTTGCGCGGACTGTGTCAACTGGAATTACAAGTCAAACGCGGTAAAGCGGCTGCAAATGTGAACGGTTTCCGTATCATCGTTTCCCATCCACTACATTAATCTCATCTTCCGTCAAATCGTACAATGCGTACACCACCTCGTTAATATCATTGTCTAATGCAGTTATCTGCCGCTCAATCATTGTTTTTGTGTGCTGGTTTTGTTCGTTGACTTCACGCGTTTTCAATTCGAGCATCCGTTCTACTAATTTAACTAACTTGTCATGTTGCGGTTGAGTCGGAACGGCAAAAGGGATTTTTGCTGTCGTTTGATTGTCAAAGTGCATCGTTCTAATCGCATTGGCAAATATAAACCGATATGCGTACCAAGCAATAAGACGTGAATTCAAAATAGCCAAAATATAGTACGATGACAAATCAGATACGTTTTGTAATTGATTGACGGTATCAAGTATGACATACCGATTTACCTCTTTCAGAACACCGGAACAACACGCTGTTATAATGATTCGAGGATAAGGCTTCATAACGTGTGCAACGATATTTTGAACTAAAATCGCATTATCTTTGATGAAAATTTTATCATCGTCCGGCACGTCCTTTTTTGCGATTTTCCCTCTAATGCCGGAAGCAACGATATACCGTTGAATTTGTTTTCCGCCTAATACTGCGAAATATCCGGTTTGAGATACTTTTCCCTGAAACATCCCGCCCCGCTGATTTTCAACAAAATCGTTCAGCACTTTGTTGTTGCGTTTCATTTTCAACCCGATTGCCGTTTCTTGTTCATTCACACCGTTAAGCATTAAGTCAAATTCCGTACAAAGGGTACGTTTTTTGGAACCAAATTTGGTAATCGTTTCATCATTTCGTTTGTAATAGACAAAGGAACGTTGCTTGTTATTCTTTTGATTGATACAGATACTCATTTCCAGTTTCACTTCTTGCCAAACCCTACCGCAATCCGCGATAATTTTTATATCAGGTAGAATGATATTGCGTATCTTTTGCCAATTTGACGCATACGTGAACGCTTTTGGAATAATAAAACCGGTTATTCCCGCTGCGTTCAGTAACGTCTTTGCCTGCAATAAAAACAACGCCGCAGTATCAGTATTCCCGACATTGAATTTATTATCTAAATAAAGCCGCTCGCTATCAAGCAAACCAGCCCCATACGGCGGATTTCCAATCACAACGTCAAATCCGCCATCTTGGAACGCTTCCTTGAACTCCTCTTGCCAATCGAACGCGTTAATCTTGTACTGTTTATCTTCCGTCAGATTTAACGTGCCT
>JAITST010000274.1 GCA_031287585.1 Planctomycetaceae bacterium
GACGTTTGAGAAAACTGTTGAGTTGGTAAAGTTTGTTGGTGTTCGTTTCGGCGGCGATAAAGTTCGGTTGCATCGTATTGTCATTGAAAAATAAGGTTGATAAAATTAAAAACTACTTCATTATAGCAAGGAGTCAAAATTGAAGCAAGTTATTAGAGGTGCCCAGTAGTAAGTTATATGTATTTCGTTTATCCAAGTTGGTTTGGTTACGACTACATCACGACACGCCCCAATTCTCAACCGTGACAAGTATAACACACAATTCTCTCGTCTGGCCGCTGGTTGCTGTTTTCTAAATGAAACTATGTGAGGTAATAAAATTCGACATACAAAAGATTACGTTAGGCAACTTCTAAAAACTAACCTCAAACTCACAAGTTCCTGATTTTACAGGGGTTGCGGTTTTGGGGCGGTCGGTTTTTTGAGAGTGTCTTAAAAATAATTCAGACCGCCGCCCGTACCCCCTTGTCAATTTGGTTATATTTGTTATGCTTATTGTGACTTAAGATTTGTGGTAAGGTATCAGTAGTATCTAGTATTGCTGTTTAAGTAAAATAGCGGTTGTTATTAGGTTATAAACACGTCCATTTTGTGAATTCGGTAAAGTTTAAGTCTGCCTATTTTTACATTTTGACTTGTCACCTCCGAATCTGAAACAACCAAGGATTTTTTAAGAGATTAATTGCATATTGAAAGGGAGATTTCGATGGGTTTGGAACTTGACTTGAGTTCTTATGGTATTAACGTTCAACAAGTTCTTCGTAATGCTTCACCGGCGATACTTTACGAAGAATCTGTCACGCGCGAACATGCCGCAATTACATCGGCGGGTGCGCTCATTAACTTGTCCGGTGAAAAAACCGGGCGGAGTCCGAAAGACAAACGCATCGTCAAATCCGCACCCAGTGACGCTGATATTTGGTGGGGTTCCGTCAATATTCCGATGACGCCCGATGATTTCGACGAAAGCCGGTTGCGCGCCGTCGATTATTTGAACACAAAAGACCAAATTTACGTCGTCGATGGCTATGCCGGTTGGGACCCGAAATATCGGCTCAAAATTCGAATCATCTGCTGCCGGGCTTACCATGCGCTGTTCATGCAAAACATGCTGATTCGTCCTACCGCCGAAGAATTAAAGGATTTTGGCAAACCGGACTTCGTGATTTATAATGCCGGTCAGTTTCCCGCCAATCCGAAGCAGGAATCCGTCGGCAGTAAAACCAGCGTTGCGTTATCGTTCGAAAAGGGTGAATTCGTGATTCTCGGTACGCAGTACGCCGGAGAAATGAAAAAGGGCGTGTTCACGATCCTGAATTATCTCATGCCGAAGAAAGGTATGGTCTCGATGCACTGTTCCGCCAACGAAGGCAAAAACGGCGACGTTTCGTTGTTCTTCGGGCTCTCGGGAACAGGTAAAACGACGCTTTCGACGGAGCCGAACCGCAAGTTGATCGGCGACGACGAACATTTTTGGACGACCGAAGGCATTGTCAACATCGAAGGCGGTTGTTACGCCAAGTGTATCAATCTCTCGCCGATCAACGAACCGGAGATTTTTCAAGCAATCCGTTTCGGAACCGTTTTGGAAAACGTTGTTTATGATGATAAGACCCGAATCGTCGATTTCGCCAACGATTCCATTACGGAAAACACGCGGGCTTCGTATCCGATTGAATTCATCGAGAATATCAAAATGCCTTGCGTGGGCGGACATCCGAAAAACATTGTGTTCTTGAGCTGTGACGCTTTCGGCGTGTTGCCGCCGGTCAGCGAATTGACGCCGGAGCAGGCGATGTACCATTTCATCAGCGGCTACACGGCGAAAGTTGCAGGAACGGAAGTCGGCATTACGGAACCAGAAGCAACGTTTTCGGCGTGTTTCGGGGCGGCGTTCCTCGTTTGGCATCCAGCGAAATACGCGGAGTTGCTTGCCGCCAACATGAAAAAATACGGCTCAAAGGCATGGCTCGTCAACACCGGTTGGAGCGGCGGCAAATACGGTGTCGGCAAACGGTTATCGATCAAGCATACACGAGCAATCATCGACGGAATCCACAGCGGCGAATTGGCAAAGAGTCAAAAGGAAACCGATCCGATTTTCGGACTTGCGATTCCGACAGCGTGTTCCAATGTTCCGAACGAGATACTGAACCCGAAAAACGTTTGGAAGGACAAAGCCGAATATGACAAATTGGCAATGCTCCTCGCCGGATTATTCAAGAAAAACTTCGTCAAATACGAAGCGAATTCATCGAAAGACATCATCGGTGCCGGTCCACTCAAATTCAGCGAATAAATTTCGTAATCGGTAACAACGGTTAGTTACCTCATTTTCGTTGCTATCCGTTGGGCGCGTTATATTTATTTTTTATAACTTGTAACCGCACAATAAAGACGTGTTTTTTATTGTGCCGCGACAGTTTGCGATTGTTTTGTTGCAAATTACAGAGAGGTTTCGATGCGTATTGAACGAGATACGATGGGTGAAGTGTCTATTCCGCGTGATGCTTACTTCGGCGCGCAAACACAACGCGCGGTGAATAATTTCCCGATTTCAGGTAGACGAATTTCAACAGATTTAATTCATTCGCTGGGGCTTGTCAAAAAAGTTGCGGCTAGAGTCAATTTCCAACTCGGTAAATTTGAAAGTTGTGCGTCTCCGCTAACAGAAAAAGATGTTGACGCAATAATAACAGCGGCTGGCGAAGTCGCCGATGGTAAATTCGACGCTGAGTTTCCTATCGATGTTTACCAAACCGGAAGCGGAACTTCAAGTAATATGAACGTGAACGAAGTTATCGCAAACCGCGCAATCGAATTACTCGGCGGAGACAGATTCGACTCTAAAAAACGAATTCATCCAAACGACCATGTCAATCTTGGGCAAAGTACGAATGATATTTTTCCGACCGCGATTCATGTCGCAGTCGCAATTTTGCTCAAAAATACTTTGATTCCGTCGTTGTCCGATTGCTACGAAACACTGTTACAAAAATCGCAACAGTGGAAGGACGTATTAAAAATAGGTAGAACACATCTTGCCGACGCGGTACCGATGACGCTTGGTCAGGAATTTGGCGGCTTTGCGCGTCAAATAGAATTGGCAAATGACCGCGTTCAGTCTGCAATACAACAAGTTTTAGAATTGCCCGCTGGCGGAACTGCGGTCGGAACTGGTCTAAACACTCATCCTGAATTTGGAAAACAAGTTGCAAAACAATTAGCGGAGTTAACGTCGATTCCGTTTGTCGAAGCGAAAGACCATTTTGAAGCAAATGCACAACGCGACGGACTCGTTGCCGCTCACGCGTTGATAAAATCAGTTTCAGTTGTGCTTATGAATGTAGCAAACAACATTCGTTTTTTATCCAGCGGACCTCGATGCGGTTACTACGAAGTTATGCTTCCCGACTTACAACCGGGAAGTTCAATTATGCCGGGAAAAGTTAATCCTGTTTTGTGCGAAAGTCTGATGCAGGTTGCCGCAAGGGTAGCAGGAAACGACCAAACAATCACAACGGCAGCCGTAACCGGTGGACAATTTCAACTCAACATTATGATGCCCGTGTTGGCTGACACCGCTATCGAGTCAATACGAATACTCGCCGCCGCAACGAAAATTTTCACCGAAAAGGCACTGAAAGAGATGGAAGCAAATGAAACGAATTGTATCGGCGCAATAGAACGAAGTTTGGCAATGGCAACGGGGCTGAATCCGTATATCGGATACGAAAAAGCCGCCGCTATCGCAAAGGAAGCATTCAAAACAGGAAAAACTGTTCGTGATATTTGCAACGAAAAAAATGTATTAAAACCGGAAGACTTGAAAAAAGCACTCGACCCAAAACAAATGGCAAAACAAAAATAGTTCGTTGCTTATGCCTGCGATTTCCCAAAATTCACGATGGTAAATATGCGTAAAATGCGGTATTGTAAAATGGTGTTTTTTATGTTTATTCCGACACTCAAATGATACATTACCAACTACTCCCCATTCGCCGCAAGTTTTATATGGGCTTCCAACAAGTCTTCCAGCGGTAAATCGTCGCCTACTGTTTCGCAGACGAAGTCGGCTATCATACAGTTATAATCTGTTATCGCTCTCGCGGTTTTCATTCGGGCGTTTAGCCATTGTTCGTACGCTGCTAGCGTGTCGTGCATTCGGGACTGCGTTTCCTGATTAAGCAGCACTGTCGAATAGTTCGATGCCGCTGCTTGTGCCTGCATACATTCTGCCACTAACTTGTACTGCGCGGCGATGTACTTATCTAACAACTTTGCCCGCGGCGTTACTCCGTGCATTTTGTCGATGCGTGTTAGATACGTTGTCACCAACGGATAATCACACGGAATTGGTAACGCGGACGGGGACGGTAAATCCGCTGACGACGAACTGTTCGCCATTATCAACGATGCCAACTCGTACTGTTTCTTCACAAACTCAATTTCACGAATTTTACGTTCGGATTCGGAAACTTGTGACGCGGCTTCCAATACCGCTATTTGCGACTTGATGTAGTTATTCCCTGTATCGCTCGCACGGAATTGTTTTAGCCACGATTGAATTTCAGTCTCGCGTTGTGATAGAAATTGACACTCCGCGAGCAACGCCGCCAGTCCCCAATACGTATGAAGGAGCGGCCTGCGTGCCGCACGTGAACGGTTATTTTTCAGCAAGTCAGCGAGCGTGAGCGGCTTGCCGTCAATGATTGTTTCGTGTTCGGTTGGCTTTGTCAATAAACCAACAAACGGATGCCCCGGCTCTTCAACACCGCGTAGGATACGTTGCTGTTTCGCACGGGTTGGTGCGGCAGACGTTGATGTGGTTGTTGCACTAGTTGTGTCGTTTGGGTTGGTAAGACTTGGTGTGTTGTCAGTTGTGGTTGACGGAATCGCTGTACCGGTATTTCGCTCGGATGGCAACGGCAAACTACCGCGTTCGCCGCCGATGGGATTACCACGCGGATTACCGGAACGCGGCGATACATCACTAGTACCGCTATCTAAATTACTAGCGGGCGGAACTCGCGGCGTTGGCGGTATTGACGGCGTTGTAGAACCCGGAAACGACGGCGTGGCATCACCGCTTAACGGAAACGGTGACGTATCGGACGGCGGCACTGGCGGCGCAGTTGCCGAACCGTAAGGCGAACCGGAATCCGGCAACGGCTGTGTGGGCGGCGTTGTCGTTGGTGTGGCGGGCGCGAACGGTGGTGGATCCTGTGCGAAAACGTTTGCAAATGCCAACGCAAAAACAATGAATGATAACGTATAACGTGTCATATTAGTTGTTAGTTATTGGTTGTTAGCCGTAAGTTTTTAGTTTAGGTGCTTCACAAAGCAACTGAATAATTGTATCATATTTGAAACCGTTGTACTATGCAGCGTCTTGAACGAAAAAAACAAATCATCATGCAAAACATAATCATCATCCCTCTATTCATAGTTTTCCTGACATTCCACCCAAACGTTTCGCACGCTCTGGACAGCGTTGCTGTGCGGCAAAATGCGGATTCTAATGTTGTCACCATCAACGGCAAGATTGTCGAGTATTCCGGCATTTCCGGTCTGGTCATCGTTACGCAGGCGAACGAAAAACATTCGATACCGTTAGAGCAAATCGTCAACGTCACGCCGGAGCGCTTGCAGGTTCACAAAATCGCGGACGAAGCGTTCACGGAGAAACGCGATTACGTGTCGGCGTTAGCGTTGTACGAGGACTCGCGAAAACAGGAATCGCCGCCGGAACGTAAGTGGATTCGTAATCTCATCACCGCACAAATCGCGCGTTGTTATACCGCACTCGGTAAACAGACCGAAGCGAGTAACGAGTTTTTTGTGTTGTGCCGCTCGGACTTGTTCACCCCTCATCTGGAAGCCGCACCGTTACTATGGTTTCCGCCATCTGGTCGAACGAGTTTCACCGCAACACCGCTCGAAACTGCCGCCGCTCGTCTTCTTGATAACGGTTCAACAAGTCCGCCCGCGTTGTTGTTGGTATCGTCGATACTAGCCGTTAGTCCGGTACAGGAGTTGCGTTCACGCGGTATCGAACAACTCCGTTATCTCTCGCGACCGCCGGAAAAAACGCAAGCCGATAACGAGCAAACGATTCGCGTACAGGTTGCGAGACTTGCGACGGCGTTGCTTTGGCGAACGCAATATGTAGTGACGAGCAAAAATTTCGAGACGATTCGTAAGGAACGTGAAAACATAATCAATGCGTTGCCGCAAAATCTGCGAGCCGGTGCATATTACTTGCTAGCAGATGCCTACTACCAACGAAACGAAAACGAACAGGCAGTAATAAACTGGATGCGGCTGCCAATCTTATACCCGGAAAATCGTCCGCTAGCCGCGCGAAGTCTGCAAGATTCTGCAAGAGCGTTGCGACAACTCGGTAGAACCGAACAAGCGGAATCGTTGTTGCGTGAGGTTGCGAATCAATATAAAGAGTTTACAGATGGGATGTAGTATTACATTATTTTTTCAAAATACTTTCGTACAACCCGCCGTTTACTCAACGGGATTTTTTCTGAATTTATCGTTGCTTCGGTTTGTTTTTTGTATTCCTGATTTATTGTTTGGTAGTTGCGATTTGCGGTTGCGTTATTGATTTCGCCTGACGATTGGTTCTCTACTTCTGATTCTCCGTCGGCTTTCATACCGGTTAGTTGCCCGGCTATTCTGGTGTGGTCTAGTTGGGTTTCTTTGCCGGAATCGTTGTTTGATATTCCTTGCCCGTATCCTTTGCTTTCAGTTTCTGATTTGTCTGTTGTGTTACCGCCGTTTTTGCCGTTTGCTGACGCGGTCGCAAATTCTGATTTGTACATTTCTAACGATGCCAGTTGGTCTTGTAACTTTTGTACCGTCTCGCTCCGTGCCGCCTGTTCACGGCTAACTTTTGCCAACGAATGCAACGACACGTTTGCCGACTCGGGGTCGCCTGACGATAGTTTTTCCGCGAGTTCACGAGTTTGGTTTGCTAACTCGGATTGGTTGCGTGTTTCCATTTCGGCGGCGTTTTCTTTTAACATGTGTGCTAACGTTTGCGTTTCCTGCGGTGACAACTTTGCGGTGTCGGCTTTTTCTAACGCAGTTGCGGCTTGACTATAATTCTTCTTTTGCAATGCGTCACCAGCGGGCTGCGTCTGCTTTGTCGCCGAAAAAGTTTTACCGAGTTCTTCGAGTGACTTGTCTGTCGGTTCGATGTTCAACTCGTCAATCTTCTGCCTGATTGCGGATTCCATTTCAGAGAAAACCGCGAGCGCGTCTTTGGGATCGCCGAGCGAGTTTGCCAACTTGTCGTACAAGTCAGTCAACGTCTTTTGCTCGTTTTTGTTAAGACTTTCAATCAATTCTTTCACGTGTTGTAACTGATTCAGAATTTCAGGTGACGGCGTTTGCGTTACATAGTTGGTGACAGCGGTAGAATTTGACGACGTACAAAAAAACGACAACGCACCAGCAGACAACATCAAAACAATCACGGCATAGTAAAACGGCGACAAGCGATACGGGACAATTTCACACGGACGAATTAAGTGAACAAACTTTGCCGCGTCCTCGATTTGTAAACGTTCAAAGTCGGATAAACTTTGTTTACCGACAAGACAACAAGCGGTAAGAAAACGGTCTTTGAGTTGATAACGTTTATCAGCAGCAACCGCACAACGTTTTATATTATATGGTAAAAGAATCAAGATAAGAATACAAACAACCGCCTCAACAAAAAGACTAAGTAAACCGACAAACCAATTAAAATTTAGAGTAAGATATACGCACCAGACAACAAACAAACAAACCGCCGCAAGCCGCGCACAAAGCGATACACGCTCGCGAAAACCAATAGCACGCAAGATGCGTTGAATTAAAATGATGTCGGAAGTGTACATTAGATTTGCACTTTCAAAAATTACCCTACCAAAAGAGAAGACGTGTTAATGCCGCACAGCCAACTCATAACATCAATTCCCCATAACACTTGCGATCATTGTACCATAAATTTATCCGCTTACAACAACTGTCACGGAAAACAACAACATTTCTCAAAAAGAGTACCAAGAGCAACAAAATTGTTCAAATAATGAAATCATCGCATAGTAGTAGCGCAGATTGTTCATTGACAAGTATTCGAAGTTGCTGAAGCATGGTTTCGGAAGAAAACAAGTCTGATATGACATTTTACCGCGAGGACAGTATTGCAGGAAAACCTCTTTGTAAACCTAATGACAAAACACTTTTGCAGTAATTATACACCCTGACCTGCACTTTCCAAATTTTACTCTTGCAAAAAAGTGAGTATTCGGTGTAAGATGTAAACAAACAACAGACCTTCACCCCGAACCCCACTTCCGACAATGGATTGTCAGCAGAGTATTTTATCGCAATCCCGAGACGCAGTCACGCCGATTGCAAAGTCATTTTTTCATAGGTAAGTAAGCGTAGGTAGGGTAGATAATTTTTGTCTGTTTTCATTAAACATTTCACTAAACTGCACATCTTCGCCATTCCTGGTCAATGGAACGAGAAACTTTACGACATTGCAATCGACGTGGAGACACAGTCAAGTCCGTTTCAATGAATCTTTCACAGATTTGCCAACGTTACTTCCTACTGATCGTACTTGGTATTCTCCTCGCCAACGCGCAACGCCGAACCGTCACCGCTTGGATTTCGGCGGCAAAACTTTTCCAAAGTTTCCGCAACGTCTTTTATCATCTGCCGCAAATCGACAATCGTTTGAAGCCGTATTTTGCGGGCTTTGACAGGCGTATCAAGTTAATCGTTGACGGCGGCTATGCAAAGAAAAGTGTTCTTGTTCCGTTGAGTCAGGAAGAAAATGTTTGTGTAATTACACGTATCAGAAAAGGGGTGTGTCCCAGAATTATTGATGTGATGGTCAATACCGCCAAAATCGGCTCGGCATCGCGTCCTTATTGAACGCGAACTCGTCGACGCAATTCTTCATTGATGTTTTCCAATGTTTTATTTCGTTTGGATCGGTGAAAGTAATCACGGACGGTTCCTTCTGGCGGAAAGTCGTGAGGCAGTATAAACCATTGGCAACCAGTCTTTGCTTGATTTCTGTATCTTCAGGACTTACCAGAGCCGGAGTTGGGGGAATTGGTAAAATAAAATTTGCCTATTTTAGCGTAAACATCCACCGTTTGTCCCGCTTTTACACCAGAGTTCCTAAAGTACCTATTATTACGGTGTTTGCTGAATGGGATAAGACAACGCATGATAAACGGAAACAATTTAACTTGAAAAATGTTAAATTCGATTCCGTTTCAGAGTACCATTAAAAGACTTTATTTTTATAAGTTATTTGTACAAAACAACTCAAATGCACCTTCAAAGGGATGACACCCGTCGGCTTTGGGTTGTACTCTTTTTCATTTAACAATCGTCCGTGCGACATACGGATGCGCTGGATTGACTATTGACTCTTGTGTTTTGGGACAAATTAGTATATCCATTCCTTCCATCGCCATTGCTCCAAACAATACCACCCGGCAGAACTAACGCTAAACAAGATGTAACCCGATTTTTGAAATAAAGATTAACCGGACCAACGATTTCGCACAATAAGGTCAAACGGATTGACCAACGTTATTTCGGCACGGATAATAACCATTTGTTTCTACTACATTTTTATAAGCGGATTTGTTTACGAACAAGCCCCCCGAACAGCAGCGAGCGGGATTGAAACCGCACCCGCTCTCTGTCTCGTTGCTAATGACACGGGCTTGTTGTTCCCATTCTCTTTGTTTCAGATAACGAAACTTTACTCAATTATTACCGGTCTGAATCCTACGTTTATTACTTTTTGCCATTGGTTGTAATAAACTCTTGTTGAAGCACCGGTTACTTTCGGGCGGTCTTTCCAACTTCCCCCCCTTGCTTCCGCTTGGTTTTCGTTTTCCGCTTTCGTCCACTCCCAGACGTTGCCTATCATATCGTATAGTCTCCACTGGTTCGGTTCGTACTGTTTTACGTAATCACCAACGATCCACTTGTCAGAGAAACGGTCATCGCGCAACGGGAACAGTGAATTTTCCGCATACCAACGGCGTTCGTGAATCGTACTGCCGTGTTCCCACGTTGTATAAGTTCGACGTACTTCACCGCCCGCCAAGTTTGCGAAATTTGAGAAGTCGGCATTGTAATCACCATAATAGAACGGCGTTTCAGTTCCAGCCCTCGC
>JAITST010000277.1 GCA_031287585.1 Planctomycetaceae bacterium
AATCGGCAAGAAATTCAAAATATGTTTTTGTACCTTTTATGATACCCAATCTGCGGATACTTCGTAATAATAATTCCATAATAAGTAAAGTTTGACCAGTTGCCAAGAAACAAAAAGAGACGG
This sequence comes from Planctomycetaceae bacterium, assembly GCA_031287585.1. Lineage (GTDB taxonomy): Bacteria > Planctomycetota > Planctomycetia > Pirellulales > Thermoguttaceae > UBA8133. The sequence continues at coordinate 124 of JAITST010000277.1, forward strand.
AACAATGAAAATCCGTTCCGTCTTGTAAGCGGAGAGGACAGGATTTGAACCTGCGGAGCCCTTGCGAGCTCACGGATTTAGCAAACCCGCGCATTAGACCACTCTGCCACCTCTCCAAAGTGACCACTGTCAAACAACCATTATACAATACCAGTACAACATAACAAGCCCCCCAGACGAAAATTTTTCCAGAAAAATTCCGTTTCGCGTGTACGAGAATGTTTATACTACAACCATAAACCTAAAAATTTTTTCTTCGTATCTAATCTTATTATGTCCGTGAACAGCTATAAAAAAATCTACAAAAAATTATCGTACCCCCTATTGCGTCTTTTCAAAAAGGTGGTAGAATTTTTGCGTCTTTTTGGTGTTTCGCGTAAAAGCGGCATCAGAATACTAAAATCATAAATGTCCGAATCGTTGTGATTCGGAGAAAATTTTAGAGTACGTCAGCAATTCATAAGCCGTCGTTAGACGGATTGGTTGACTTCACTGTCCAAGCGGTTCGCCGTTGTGAAGATTGCCAAAGGTAAATGAGATACTGCACGTTCCCTACAAGGGAGCGTCTGCGCATTTACCGTAGGAAATCTTCAGCGGTATAATTTCGGTGCATTTTATGGCGCACCTCTTTGGACAGAGGGAAGAAACCTATCTTATGAACGCACCGCTCCTGTTCTTGAAGCGGTTCTTGCTTGCGTTTCTCGCAATTCACAATTAGGAAAATTTTTTATGTCAACTTTACGTGTTACACCAGAGCAACTACGGCAGGTTGCCGGACAATTAAATCAATATGCCGAACAAATCGGTCAGCTTGAAGGCGCATCCAGAACGGCCGTTGATCAGATAGATTGGACAGGCAGTACGCATCAGCCCGTCATCGAAGGACAGATTAATGACATCGCCGCCACAATCCGTGAAACGCAGGGCAGAATGCACAACGCAGCGGCGCAACTTACCGCTTACGCCTCACGGATTGACGAAGCACGTTGACTGCCCGCGTCAACAGCATCAGCCATCGGAACGGCGGCGGCAAGTTCCTTGTCGAAAGAACCGGGAATGTTGGCAAGAGGAATTACCGAAGCGGTCGCTCACGTTTTTCATCTTCCTATCGAAGGTGAAGATGCGGAAGAGCAAGCAGCCATGGCAATACAAATGGTTATGAATGTTGCTCCAGTAATGATACAAGGGATAGTAGAAAATATGCCCGCCGAATTGAAACCGCCGGTATTGGCACAATACAAAGATGGCAACGGCAAAATAAAGTGGGGATATGTTCCCGCAACAACCCAAACGAACAAGCAAGACTAGATCAACTAACAATACTGAAAAAAAATGAGTAATCCTATTGATATTATAAATGCCGTCATATTGAGTAAAACACAGCCCATTATGGAACGTTTTGTACCTACGATTCTTAAACTTGATAGCGTTGTTGCCTCGTATAATTCTAGGTTACAAGAACTTCGGGTAACGGAAGGGCGGATCGACGAGGAGTTTAGTCGCGGAAAACGTTCCATTGACGAACAATTGAGCAAAAGCATTATCGCCATAGATGACGACTTGACAAAGAAGGCACGCGCAATCGACGAACAAATCGAAGCCATTGAGCGAAACTATTTGGGGGACAATATCTCCGTGAAAGAACTGATAAACCGTTGCCATACCATTATTATGAATAATGGCAACCCAAAAGAGTATATCACCGCAGACGAGAAATACATGTTTAGCTCTTCATATGACAATACTGAGAATGCGAAGGAAAAAAGGTTGGCAGAATTTATAGCAATAAAAAAACGGTATATACGAATGATTTCGGATGATGACGATGTTGTGTTGATAATGAAGTACCTTCTTAAAAATGGATTGACCCAATACAGTATTAAGGAAACCCTTAAAACCGAATGCGATAAACTAGCCGATAAATATTTTAATGAGATTCCGAAGTCGGATATATACCGAGCGGCGGACTTAAGAACGTCACTACAACACCGGCATAAATTGGGGCAAATAGAAGGGGACGAATGTTTCAAAGGAACATTGGAAGCAGAGTACAAACGCGATACTTCATCTGACGCAGGAATACGTTATAGCATAGCGTTCAGGTTGCCTAATATCATAAATCCCGTAATAGAATTCATAGAGAAGGCAATAAATGAACAGAAGAATAAAAAGTATTCGATTCATGATTGAGTTTTGTGTTTTTTGTACATCGTAGGTATTATTTTTGAGTTTGTTATTTAATAGGTACATTGTCAGTAATTTAGAAGGAGTATTTTATGATCCATAGAGATGGTGGCTGTGGCGGTTGTCTTGTTTTATGCGTGATAGTTTGGGTGCTGTATAGTTATGGTTCCCAAATTTTGAGTTTTTTTGGTAACTATTCTTCTGCGCTCGTTTTCGGTGTTATCGGTCTTATAGTGGTCTTCGTCCTTTATGCCATAATATCCGACGTGAATACAGCAAAGATGAAAAAAGCAAAGAAACAGAAAAAAGATTCGGAAATAGAGGCGTTACATTTAGAGTTCGAGGATTACCGCAAGGCAAAGATTGCGGAATATGGGAGCGGGAAATTACAAGCCGAACACGACGAACAACTTCGTGTTTTGGAGAGTGAACGGTCAAAAAAACTAGCGGTAGTACAAGAGCAAAGGCAGGATGCCGACAAAAAGTTTGCAGAACAAAAGCGGGATATAATTGAGGCACTTAACGAAATTTGCAAAGAAGCCAGAAGCATACAGCCGCCTCTCAATGAGTTGTCCAGAAACCACTTGAACGTTTCAGACGACATTCCAGAAATGTTGTCTATGGGAACATTAGATTTAACCAATACTGGCGTGAAAACTCCGAATTTACTGCCGTTTCCGCTTCAATACCTGCTTTATGACGACGATAATGAAGGCAACATTTCACTTGTGCGGCAATTTTTACTGCGGCTTTTGTTTTCATTACCTGCTGGCATGTTACAAATCACCGTATTCGACCCATTGAAATTTGGTACATCTCTGGAACCGTTTAATTCGTTATTGGATATTAAAGAAATCGTTCCCGACGGAATCTGGTTGACGCAAGAAGATGAAATTGAGAACGTAATACAAAACTTAAACAAGCATATTGCAAATGTTAAGCAAAAAAACTTTCGTAACGGTATCACGAATTGGCAGCAATACAATGCCGCCAACAAGGAACATCCGTTGCCTTACCATGTGTTATTCATTCTCGGTTTTCCGGCACAAATTTCGGAGAAAAGTATTGAACGGCTGAATCTGCTTTTGCAGAACGGACCGCAATGCGGTGTCTTGCCGATTGTTACGATTAACTACCAGCAACTTGCCCAAAACAAAAAGGCAGAAGAAATCACGGCTTGGTTAGGGGAACACGCCAAGAAAATGCGTAATGTCCATCTACCGAAACTCAGCGCACTCAACATTACGGACTTATACGCTCCATTTCCAACGCACGAACAATTGTCGGAATACTTTCAGTGGATTCACGCTGAATACGGAAAACTTGGCGAGAAAACAGCGGATATTGATGAATTATGGGAAACGCAGGATTTGTGGACTCAAACATCTGCCGACGGTGTTTCCGTTCCTCTCGGCAAGTCCGATGACGGTAAAAACGTTAATCTTGAAATCGGTGATGCCGCTGCGCATTACTTGATTGCTGGCGGAACAGGTTCGGGAAAGTCTAATCTCATACACGTTATCCTTCACGGTCTTGCGCATCGTTACAGCCCTGACGAACTAAACATTTACCTCTTGGATTGCAAAGGCGTGGAGTATGGAGATTATGCAGAACGCAAAGACGGTAGCGGCAAAACCATTCCGTCATTGCCGCACATTCGGCTAGTAACATTAGATGTTGATACGGAGTATTGCGTTACCGTTCTTTCGCACTTGGTTGATGAAATGAAACGGCGTACGAAATTATTCAAAAACTTCAAGGATTACCGTAAGCAGGAACATCTGCCGCGGATTCTGTTGTTTATGGATGAATTTCAAGTTGTTCTGCAAGCCGACTACGAAACGGCAGGCAAAGCACAAGATTTATTCAATGAATTGTTACGGCAGGGACGAAGTGCCGGTATTCATATCTTATGTGCCACACAAACATTGACCGGATTGAACAAAAAGATTAATTTCGAGGAGTTGAAACGCAATCTTGTTGGTCGAATTGCACTGTCATGTGATGCAGCAGAATCCATTGCCATTTTGGCATCAAATAACGAAGCCGCCGCCAAGTTAAAAAAAGAAAAGAATTTGCGGGAAGGGATTCTTAACATTTCGAGCGGTGAACCGTCCGCGAATCGTAAGTTTGTTATTCCGTATGCCAGACAGGAAAAATGTATCGAACACCAGAATTTCCTTGCGAAAAAGTCAGCCGGTACTCCGAAAGACATTAGGATTTTCTCTGGTTCATATTTACCTCCACTTCCGTTATTGCAATGGTTTAAGGACACAAAAAAGAACCCGTCGCAAATCGTTCTCGGCGAGGAATTCAACTTCGAATCAGCACCGTTTGCTTTCGATTGGAAAGCGAAACGCCGAAAGAATCTTGTCATCGCTGGCTCGGACGAAATCATCCGCAACGGATTATTACACTCGCTTTTGTTGAGTGCCGACGGGCATTTTGACCGTATCATTTATTTCAATACGATAAACCCGCGTTTCACGCTTGATGTCTCTGTTGCCAATCTCGAAGTCAAACCAAACGATTGGGACAGTAACATCCCGGACATTATTGCCGATTTCAAGGAACGGAAAATATTGTTTATCATTGACGCTTTGGAAGAAGCAGAAGCATTTTTTCCAGAGCAAGCATATCCGAAGACACCGGACGATACTCCGCCAAAGTTGTTCCGACAGTTTTTGGAAAACGCTCCGCAATATGGTTCGTTCGTTGTTGCATTTGCAGAAAACTGGCCGCGGTTCAGGAAACAATGCAAAGATTACTTGGGTTTGTTTGAATTACGTATCGGGTTCGGATTGAATACAACGGATGCGGGCTACTTGTTGGACGACAACGGCAGTCAATTCAAGGGATTGGATAATTGTAATAAAGCGGTTTTTGTTGACGGTAATCAACGGGTTTTGTTCCGTCCGTTTATTGTACCGACAGACGGCAACGGATAACACCGGCTTGCATCAACATCACTGAAAAACTGAATTGGAGTTCGCCCCGCTAATTTTGGCGGGGCGATATTTTTTATTTTTTTGTCGGGGGTATTCCTTTTATTGCAATTTGTGATATACTATTTCGAGTTTTATCCCAGATGAAACTTCGGAGAGTTTTCTGTTTTTGAGATTACATAGTGTTCCGAATCGTGTTTCAGGGATTATAATTGAGTACGTCGGTAAACGTAAGGTGTCGTTTTTTTACTAACCACTAATCCCCATCAACTGTATATGGCAATTTCACTCATAAAAGGACAGAAAATTTCTTTGGCAAAAGAAGGCGGCAGCGGACTAACCAAAGTTGCAATGGGACTCGGTTGGGATGCCGCAAAGCCGAAAGGAATAATGAGTTTCTTTTCAGCGGCAAAAGATATTGACCTGGACGCGACTTGTATTATGTTTGATTCCGCTAAACAACTGGTTGACGTTGTTTGGTTTCGTCAACTCCAAAGCAAAGACGGCAGTATCAAACATTCCGGCGACAATCGAACGGGTGCGGGGGACGGTGATGATGAAACGATTTCAGTTGATCTATCACGGGTTCCGGCAAACGTTACGAGTCTTGTTTTCACTATCAATAGTTTCACTGGTCAAACGTTCAATGAAGTCGAAAACGCTTTTTGCCGGTTGGTTAATCTCGCAAACAACCAGGAGATTGCGAAGTATTCATTGAGCGGCGGCGGAAATGTCACCGCTCAAATCATGGCGAAAGTTTATCGTCATAATGGCGAATGGAAAATGGCTGCTATTGGCGAACCCGCCAATGGGCGGACATTTCAGGATATTCTTCCTAATATTGTTCCGTATCTTTAATCACCTAACAGAAAGGTTACTACTATGACAGATTTTCAAACCGCGCCGATTACTGAAGTCGTGAAGTCGATTTTGGCGGATGGAGTTATCGACGATGCCGAAGTTACTCAACTCCGTAATCGCCTTTACGCGGACAGCAAAATTGACAAAGACGAGGCAGATGCCTTGTTTGAAATCAACGAAGGTGTCAAAGGCAAGAAGAACTCGGACGCGTGGACGACATTGTTTGCCGACGCAATTTGCGACTTCTTACTCAAAGACGAAATATCACCCGGAATTGTTGACGATTCCGAAGGTGCGTGGCTCATCCAGAAACTCGAAGGCGACGGCGAAATTGACGAGAACGAAAAAGCGTTGCTCAATGCCCTAAAAACAAAGGCAATATCGTTGCCCGCTAATCTAAATACAAAATTAAAAACTTGGGGAGTGTGAAATTATTTTAGATTTTAGATTGCTTGTGTGAACGATAAAAAAACATAAATCTAAAGTCCTTTTTCATCCACCACTAACAATTATTTACTAACAATGGGTATATCACTTATAAAAGGTGCAAACGTCTCGTTATCGGATGCCGTACCGGGTTTGAATAAAATCAAAGTTGGTCTCGGTTGGGATGTTCGTGTAACACAAGGAGCAGCGTTCGATTTGGACGCTTCGGCGTTTATGGTGACAGAGTCCGGTAAGGTTCGCGGCAACGATGATTTTATTTTTTACAACCAGTTAAAATCAACGTGCGGAAGCGTCGAACATACTGGCGACAATCGTACAGGTGAAGGTGAAGGAGACGATGAGTCAATACTTGTTACTCTAAATTCTGTACCTAACAACATCCAAAAAGTTGTGTTCACTGCTACGATTCACGAAGGCGACCAAAACGGTCAAAACTTTGGTCAAGTCAGTTCGGCGTTTATTCGTATTGTCAATGCTGATGACAATGAGGAGATTGCCAGATTTGATTTGTCGGAAGATGCCAGTACAAGTACGACGATGATATTTGGAGAAGTGTATCGCCATAACGGAGCGTGGAAGTTCAGGGCAGTCGGTCAAGGTATGGCAGGCGGTCTCGAAGCAATAGCAAAACAGTATGGTGTCAATTTGTAATTTTGCGGTTGATTTTTTTATCCAATCCAACACAAATCGATTTCCGTGTTGGGTTAAATTTTCAATAATAACTTTTTACTAGAAAAATGGGCGTATCACTAACAAAAGGAGCGAACATATCGCTTTCGGATCAGGCACCCGGTTTGAAGACAGTTCACGTTGGACTTGGCTGGGATGCCAGAGAAACAGCAGGAGAGGATTTTGACCTTGATGCCTGTTGTTTTATGCTTACCGCGAACGGAAAAGTTCGTAATGACAGTGACTTCATCTTTTACCATCAACTCAAATCACCGTGCGGGAGTGTCGAACATACCGGCGATGTCCGTGCTGGCGGAAGTGAGGGTGACGACGAAATTATTATCATAAAGTTAGACAAAGTCCCTGATGTCATTGCCAAACTCGTTTTCACGGTGACGATTCACGATTACGAAGCACGGAGGCAAAACTTCGGTATGGTCTCGTCGGCGTTCATTCGGATTGTCAACAACGACAATAACGAAGAAATTGCGAGATTTGACCTTTCGGAAGATGCCAGTACAAATACCGCGATGATATTCGGCGAAATTTATCGTTACAACGATAAATGGAAATTCCGTGCCATTGGTCAAGGTTTCAATCACGGTCTCGAACAAGTTGCCATTTCATACGGTGTTAACGTCGGCTGATAATCTTAACCCCCTAACCTAATTTACTACTATGCGAAGACTTCCAGTTTATCTCGTTCTTGATGTTTCCGGCTCAATGACCGGCGAACCGATTGAAGCCGTTAAGAACGGTGTTCAGTTGATGCACTCGGCGTTACGGAAAGACCCTTATGCGCTCGAATCGGCATACATCAGTGTTATTACCTTTGAGAGTAATGTCAAGCAAGTTGTTCCCTTGACCGAGTTGTCTCAATTCCAGCCGCCGAGTCTTTCCGCGGGCGGCGGTACATCACTCGGAGCGGCACTGTCAAAGGTCGTTGAATGTGCGAATAACGAAGTTGCAAAGAGTACGAAGGAGCAAAAGGGTGACTGGAAACCGCTCGTGTTCATTATGACGGACGGTTCGCCGACGGATAATGTCGAACCGGGAATTACGGCGTTCACAAATTACAAGTGGGGAATAGTCGTTGCCTGCGCCGCTGGTCAAGGAGCCGACAAGACGATTTTACAACGTTTGACGGAAAATGTTGTAACGCTTGATACTGCCGATTCCGCGACAATATCAGCGTTTTTCAAATGGGTGTCGTCATCAATTTCCGCAAGCAGTAAGAAAGTTGATGAAGCCGGTAGTGACGGTAGTTCCAGCGAACTTCCGCCGCCGCCGCCGGAAATTACACTTGCAAAGGCGTAGTTGTAATTAAGAGTGTGGAATGAGTATTGTGAATACATTTCTACTCTGCTGAAAGAACAAGATAACTGTTTCGCTTGAAAAGCCAACGCAAAAAAGGAATAACACAGGAACTGCCATGTTTGGAATGAAAACAAATACATACTGTATGTTGCTTCATCTGTCGCAACTGTTAATATTCCCCCTGCTCGGTGTTGGTCTGGTTGTTCCGGTTCTTTTGTGGGCAATCAATAAGGACAAAGAGCCGTTGGTTGACCGACACGGGAAAAATGTTGTGAACTGGTTGATAAGTGACGCTATCTACGCTAGTGTGGGTACAATTTTGTTTTTTGTTTGGGGCGGTACTTTAACAATAGAAGCGTTGGCATTTGTTAGTATTGTGTTTCCCATTATCGGCGGAATCAAAGCCAAAGATGGTATCGTTTGGGAATATCCATTAACTATTCGTTTCTTCAAATAACTACTTACTATCACTATGCGACGATTACCAATTTACATACTTTTGGACACCTCCGGTTCGATGCGTGGTGAACCGATTGAAGCGGTGAGGACTGGATTGCGTGCGATGTTGTCCAGTTTGAGCCGCGACCCTTACGCTCTCGAAACGGTTCATTTGAGTATCATTACGTTTGACCGTGAAGCAAGAATTTTAGTTCCATTAACGGAACTGGAAGGATTTTCGTTACCGAATATCGAACCGCCGGAAACGTCGCCGACAAATCTCGGTGAGGCACTCGAACTGCTGATTTCACAGTACAACAAGGAAGTCATCAAAACGACACCAGACCAAAAAGGTGATTGGTTGCCGTTTGCGGTGATTATGACTGACGGTGGTCCGTCGGACACGAAACTATTCAATGAAATGACAAACGAACTCAAAAAATGCCGTTTCGCTAAAATTGTCGCCTGTGCCGCTGGTCCGCAAGCGAAAATTGACCCGCTTCGTAAAATCACGTCGGATGTAGTTTCGCTCGACACGATGGACAGTAATTCGTTCGCCAAGTTTTGGCAATGGGTTTCAACAGCGGTGAGCAATCAAAGTCAGACAACAGATTCCACGCACGAAGCATTACCGCCGCCGCCAAGTGAAATCAATTTGGTGTTTTAGTCACGTTTCTATTAACACGTTGTATTTACAAATCAAAAAACGATATGACTTCAGAATATGCAACTTATCGTCCTACACCGGAACAGACCAATTCGGATTCTAGTGTACAGTCACAGCCGTCATCGGGTAATACATCTGCGCAGTTATCAGCAACTCCGCAATCCGACGAACCCGCGTCTTCGGATACACTTAAAGAAAAAGGGCTTGCGATTGTATTTAATTACAAGGTTGCAGATGGTGAGGAACGCCCTGACAGTTACTTTTATCAACAGATAACGTCGCGGATTGATGCCGCCAACATTCCCGCCGGTTCAGTTGGAGTTCCTTACGAGATTGTTATAGATTTTACGCAAATATCAAAGGATTTGCATATTACTGACTCAACGCAAAATTTTGAACTTGGCAAAAAAGGTTTTAGTGTAACTGTCAGTGGTGAAGTTATGAAAATTGCAGCAACACCGCGAGAGAGTATTGATGACGTTATCAAGTTTTGTTTCAGATGTGAAAACGGAAAAACAAAGATAACAGGGAAAGACGAAACTCCATATTTTGAATATCCAAAACCGTTGCTCATCAATCCACATCCTCGTGACCTTTGGCAAAACTTGCCGGTCAAAGATTACGAAGGTTATCAAAACAAAGACTACGATGCGCAAGGTGTTTCTGTTGAATACATACCTGCCAAAAAAGGGTTCGCGTCAGCAACACCTGCAAAGAGCATTGAAGTGATTGCCGCAAGCCAACGCGGACGTTCCCATGCTCACGTTGGTAAACCGCGCGATGATTGTTTTTATTTTGATTTTGATAAAGAAACCGGCTGGAACTTTGTCGCTGTCGCTGACGGTGCGGGGAGTGCAAAGTATTCACGAAAGGGGGCTGAAATTGCGTGTCAAACAGTTATCAGTAAACTGCGGAGCGCGTTGTCGCAAGAGTTTAACAAAACGTACATTAACAGTGATTTACAACTATTGTTGCAATGGGGCGAGGAATTTGTCGCGGCAAACGGTAAACTCGATGGTTCGCGTGAAAACGAATTTCTCGCAAAGACTAAACTTGGTGACGTTTTTCATCAATCTGTTTACGCGGCGCACGTTGCAATTGTTGAAGAAGCAAAAAAGCGTAACGCTGAAAAACGAGATGATGCCAAAACGAAAGATTATCACACAACATTACTCTGCGCAGCGTTTCGGTATTTCAGCGAACTGAGCGGTTGGTTTATTGTTTCGTATTGGGTTGGTGACGGCGGTGCCGCCATTTTGCGATGGAACAAAACGGAACGTGTTTTGGTTCTTGGTGAACCGGACGGCGGCGAATTTGCCGGACAAACACGTTTTTTGACTATGCCCGAAGAGATTAACGCCGCCCCGATTCGGAAGCGGCTTCGTTTTTCGTTCTGTGATTCATTCGAGGCAATGGTTCTTGTAACAGACGGAATCACCGACCCGTTTTTCCCATCGGAAGCCGCCGTTGTCGATGAGCCGCGCTGGTTGGAATTTTACAACGATAAACTAAAAAAAGGTTGCGACGAAGAAAAGAACGGTTGCAAAGAACTTTTCGACGAAGCGATATCGCCGCAAGAAAAATCTGAAGCGTTACTCAAATGGCTTGATTTCTGGTCGAAAGGGAATCACGATGACAGGACGATTTTAGTGGTGAAGAATAAAGAGTTGTGAGCAATTCAAGATGTTGTAATGATCCACAATGTTTGTGTAGATATTAATATAGAATCCTTACCCCGTAGGAGTTATCCGGATTTAGCCCCTTACGGCAAAAGTATTATCACAAGCAATATTTGAGTAAATCCTGCTTGTGTTGTATCTTTGAGAAACGTTGTAACTTCGTAAATTGTTGTCATGTACCGACAATCAATTGCTTTGTAGCGGGAAATTTCTGAACTACTTTACACACCAAAAATAATCTACTACAATCGTACGCAGTTCTATCGAACAATAAACTTTACCTCAAAGGAGTTTGATGATGGCTTACCGTTTGTTAGTTGTGACGTTGTCTATCGTTTCTGTTTTTCTTTGTGCGGAACGCAGTGCTAACTCTGATACGTATGACAAAAATCAGATGGAACGTTAATCGTCGGAACATTCCAACATACCAATTCAGTCAAACGGTACATCATCATATTCATCGCCGTCGTCGCTTTGCTGCTGTCCAACTTCCTAACCGCCTGCTTACCCCAACGCCACACTTCCTGCAAGTCCTTAAAAACCTCCTCGACCAAAACGAACTCCATAACGTTCGATGATTTTCTGTGCCGATAAACTTGTGTCCGTGGACAACAGCGGAATCCAA
>JAITST010000278.1 GCA_031287585.1 Planctomycetaceae bacterium
CCCCTGACTTGCCGGCTGGTTAATGAGAACTCGACCGGTTTTTGCGAGTTGTCCGAACGACAAAATTCTGTCAGCGTTGTTCTGGTCGGTGTAAAGAACTGACGTATGTCCCATTCCCGCAAACCGAATCAACGCAACCGACTTGTCAACCGCGTCATCAAAATTTTCCGCCTTGTACATCGCCAAAACCGGCGACAATTTTTCGTATGAAATCGGCTCGTCAACTCCAATCTTCTCAATCTCGCCAATGAGAACCTTCGTCGCTTCCGGTACTTCAAAACCCGCCATCTTCGCGATTTTATACGCGGACTGACCAACGATGTCGGCGTTGATGTGACCGTCTTTGAGTAAAACCTTACGCAACAAATCACGTTCGTTGTCGTTCACAACGTATGCGCCGCGCAAGCAAAATTCGTTATAAACTTCTTTGTAAACGTCCCTGACGACAATGACCGATTGCTCCGACGCGCAGATAACTCCGTTGTCGAACGTCTTGCTGAGCAGAATCGAGTTGACCGCTGTTTTGATGTCGGCAGTTTCGTCGATGATTGCGGGCGTGTTGCCTGCACCGACTCCGATTGCGGGTTTGCCTGACGAATACGCAGCAGTAACCATACCGGGTCCGCCAGTCGCGAGAATAAGATTGATGTATTTGTGCGACATCAACATCTTTGACAACTCAACTGTCGGTTCATCAATCCAAGCGATGATACCTTCCGGCGCACCTGCCGCAACAGCCGCGTTGAGTATAATTCGTGCCGCCATAACAGTTGACTTTTTCGCGCGCGGGTGCGGCGAGAATACGATACCGTTACGGGTTTTCAACGCGAGTAACGCTTTGAAGATAGCGGTTGCGGTTGGGTTGGTAGTTGGAACAATACCGGCAACAATACCGAGCGGTTCGGCGAATTTACGGATTCCAAATTCAGCGTCGTACTCGATAAGACCGCAAGTTTTTTCGGCGTGGAATTTGTTGTAAATGTACTCGGACGCGAAATGGTTTTTGATAACCTTATCTTCAATCACGCCCATTCCGGTTTCTTCGACAGCGACTTTCGCGAGCGGAATACGATTAGAAGCCGCCGCCAACGCCGCCGCCCGAAAAATTTCGTCAACCTGTTCCTGCGAGTAAGTTGAGTAAGCCCGCTGAGCAGCCCTGACACGTTCCATCATCTTGTTGAGCGTGTCGGGACTGTTGACATAAATTGTACCTTCATCAGTACCAGCCGCCGCAATTTTCTTTTTACCAACCTCCGAAACCGGTACCGCTTTCTTATCAACGCCCTCGACATTTGTTGCAGAGTTGTTTGCATCAACAACATCGCTCACTGTCTTGGTTTGAGTGTTATTAGTCATTATAAGTATCCTTTCGTGTAAAACATTAGATATGTAAATCTCGTTCATCAACGAGACAGGCACATTATAATTCATATTAGATAAAGTTACAAGAAGGGGGGGACATCGCAACACAGTCTCTACAATTTAATTACCGTCGGTTTTGACCGACAGAGTTACGTTGGGTTGCGGTATATCTCAAAAATCCCAACAGAGGTATTTTTTTACTGCGAATTGGTGTACAATGCTCTGATGTCGCTGGTTTGGGTTTGTGAATTTTGTTTGCTTACCCCTACTGTTTTTTCATCTTTTTCATCCTACATTTAACTCAATTTATTCCAATGATTCAACAATTTCGTTCTTACGTTACGTTTGCTATTGCTTACGTTTTTACATTGTTTATGCCTGTTATTCTTTTCGCGGCTGATGGTGAGAAGGCGGAGGCGGAACCGGATTGGGTTTTGCCTTATTTTGCCGTGATGGGACTTTTGTTACTCGGTTCATTACTTTTGATGCGCCTCACCAATCGGAAAGAAACGTCGTTTACTCTCGAAGAAATCGAAGCAGATAGACAAAGTAAACTCAATAAAGGACACTGACAATGAGCATTCCAATACAGTTATCACGTTTGTTGTTACTCGTTTGTTTAACGCTGGTGTTAGCCGATACATCGTTGGCGCAGGATGATAATCCGCTTGTGGAACTGTTACGCAGTTTGAAAAAAAGTAACGAAGTACAGACAACGTACTATCCTAACGGTGCGATTGCGACGCAATCAATCGAACTTCCTCACGACGACCCGAGCGGTTGCGCGAAGTTGGTCACTACGCAAGATGAGTTTGGAAATTTAATAAAGGTCGCTCATTTTGACGAAATCGGTCAATCGCAATTGGATGAAGAGTATGGTTGCTCATCTATTGTTTTGAAGCGTGATGTTCGCGGAAATGTTACGGAACGTTATTTCTACGGTGTGGACGGTGAGTTGTGTATGGCGCATAATGGGTTTGCGTTTGATAAATCGGAGTACGACGCGGCAGGTAATAAGGTCAAACAATCGTTCTTCGGTGTTGATAAGAAGCCAGCCGCAACCAAAGTCGAGCATGACTTTCCATTCGACGCTATTGAATGGGAATATCATCCGAATAGTAATGTAGTCTCGAAGAAAACGGTGTATTTTAATGTTGAAAAGCCGTGGAATTGCTCTTATGCGAAAATGGTTGAATGCTACAACGAAGACAGTCAGGTTACTGCCAATGAATTTTACGACGAAGAAGGAAAACCGTGTTTGAACAAATACAACGTTGCAAAGGCAGTGATTAAATATGACGAACACGGGTGGGTTGTTGAACGGAGTTACTACGGTGTTGACGGTAAGCCGTGTCTATCTGATTATGAAAAAAATGCAGTTTCTAGAAATGATTACGACGAACGCGGTAACATTATCAAGATATCGTACTTTGGCGTGGACGGTAAACCGTGTTTGTGCATTGATGATTACGCGGTGTTAATGTCAGAATACGATGATAGGGACAATGAAATTAAACGCTCGTTTTACGATGTTGACGGGAAACCCGCGGCGGCGACGATTGAGCAAACATATTCTCCCGATAACGTTATGGAAACGTCAACGGCGTTTTATAATGTCAAGCGTCACGCTGACGGTTACGCGAAGTGTAAAAACACGCTTAACAAGGATGGTAAAACAATACGAACGGAAATGTTCGATGAGAACGGCGAGCGGTGTTTGTGCAAATTCGGCTATGCTATCACAAATATGAAGTACGGCACGAACGGAAATCTTATTGAGATTATGTATTATGGTGTTGACGAAAAATTATGTTTGTGTGAAGACGGTCATGCAATCGTCCGTTTGAGATACGACGAATACAGCAATAAGATACGTGAGTCACATTTCGGTATTGATGGGAAATTGTGTATGTGTAATGACGGCTATGCGATTATGCGGATGGAGTACAACGGATACAACGACATTATGCGGAAGTCGTATTTCGATGTTGAGGGAAAACCGTGCATGTGGAAAGAGGGTTATGCGGTTAAGTGGATGAAATATGATGCGGAAAACAATAACGTCGAGACTGTATATCTTGACACGAACGGTAAAGCGTGTATGAACAAGGAAGGTTACGCGAAGGAGAAATCAAAATATGACGAACTTTGCGGACTGGTTGAGACAAGTTATTTTGATGCTGACGATAACTTATGTCTGAATGAAGACGGATACGCAACGATAAAGTACATACACACCGAAGAAGGCAAGTATATTGGTGATCAATACTTTGGGAAAGACGGGAAACCGTGTCTAACCAAAGATGGTTACGCAACTGTAAAATACGATGATGAGTACAACGCCACGTATTTTGATTTGGACGGAAATGTGGTAGAAATTGATGACGAGGATGATGAAAAATAAGTTGACGAAACGAACAACGTCCGCGTCCACCGTTTGAGACCGACTGTAATGAATCACAATGAATCACGATGATCTATCACAGCCGGTTTCAATCTGCGGCGGGTTGGCATCGTCTTCACCTAACGTTTCGTTGTCGTTGCGGAACCGCTCTGTCTATCTCGTCAAACGTT
>JAITST010000281.1 GCA_031287585.1 Planctomycetaceae bacterium
ATTCGTAACGTGTTGTTTCGCCGTTCGGCATTGTTACCGACGAAATCATATCGTCGTTATTATATGTGAAACGTGTAACAACATTCGGCAACAGTCCCGTCGTGTCAGAACTCGTACCAGTAATCGTTATGATTCGCCCTTCGTCGTCGTGAGTGAACTTTGTCACCTTGTTATCCGGCGCGATTACTTCTTTAAGAAAACCGGTCTCACTGTCGTAACGAAATTCCGTAACAAAATTTTCCGGCGTAACTTTCTTCGCGAGATACCCAGCGTAAGTATAAGTTACATCAACAAGAGTCGAAGTTCCAGTAATCGTGACCGTCAACTCATGCGTCTCACCGCATACACACTCACCATAACAAATCGAAGTAGCCAAAGCAACAACAAACAAAACTGTTATCACAACAGAAATTCGTTGAAAACTCATAGTAACTCCAATTCTAATAAGGGGAGTAATTGAAACATGAAACTTGCACAAAATTCATACGACACCCGAAATCGTTACCAATCGCACAATTCTAAATTACTTGTCCATTTTTGTCAATGGGGGGTAAAACGAAAAATTTTTTCATTTTTTTCACCGTCCCCAGTAAACGTACTTTTCAAGGAAATTACCTGAATACATGTAGTTTTCGCATTATGATTTTTGGAAAAGTACAGTTGTGTCGGAATCGTCATCAATTTCCGGTACTTCGGATTGAATTGCATTATCCAATGAGTTTAGAACCTGACCGATAATTTTGTCTTCTCACACAAAAAAACTGAATCAATGAGAAAATTTTCATTTACCGTTTTTCCAAAATAACTGTACCAAAGTCAATTACTTCGCCGGGTGCGGTATTGACTTTTTTTTCAATCGTTTCGTGATAAGCCCGACCGCCAGCCGGAATCGGAATAACATAACTGCCCGGTAAATTGATTACAACGTTCAACTTTCCCGGCGGAATATGTAATGTTGCTTTACCGGAAGCGTCGGTTTTAACTGAATCCCAATTACACAAATAATACTGGTAACTACCGCCTCTCATAGCAGATGAAACGGAAACATTTGCATTCTTCAACGGTTTGTTTTTCTTATCCAAAACCGTCAGTACGACTTGAACCGACGGTTTCAAAACAGTCTGGATTTTCTTACCGTTCATCGCCAGTGTAAGGGTTTCCGAAATTCCGAATTTTTTATCCGCCGTCAGAAGAAAGAAGTCAGACTCTTTATAAATCGGGTCAATCACTACAATACCGTCACTCCCTAAATATCCTGCGACCGTGCCATCATTAAACGTATAAGCATATTCGCTTCGCTCCAACTCCGCACCTTTTTCCGCAACAACCTCAATCGTAATCGGAGTAGGAAGTACCCGGTTAAATTCTTTTGGTTCATCGTTTTTCGCAACAGAAATTTTTTGTTCCTCACGCAACCAGTGAATGGTGTAGTCTCCCGGCGCAACATAAAGTTCATACTCACCATTTTTATTCGACGGACAATACCATCGTCTCCGAAACGCTTCACGAATGTTCGGCAAATCAGCACCGATGAGCGGTTCGATTTCCCGTTCGATATAAACACTACGTCCTGCCGCAGGAGTCGAGTCTTCGTAGGTTAATCGACTACGAATCGGAATACCTTCATTGAGTATAATGGTTAGCGGTTCCATTTTATCGTGTGCAACAAAAACGATTGGCTCTGAAACAAAACGTTTGTATTCACCTCTTCCCGAAACAGTTACAACAACATTGGAACCGGGCAATGCAGCGTTATCGATTTGAAAACTGCCGTCATTCTTCGTCGAATCAGAAATACCGTCTGATGCAATATGAAAACTGTTACCGTCGGGGTTGGGCATATAATTGACGGAAAGAATATCGATCAAACAAAATGGAACAAGCGTTCCGTCCGGCAGAATGACTTTTCCCTGAACGGCAACTTTTGGTAAATTCGGGTTAACAGCGATAGCCGTCAATTTTTCCGTGATACTCTGACTCAACGTTTTTGTTTCAGGGTTGCTAAAGAAGGACACAAGTATCGGTACAGATACAAGGAACACAACCAGAAATCCGAGTAAGAGCGATTTATAGCGAGACGACAATTGCGTAAATTGGTTCATTGCGATAATGGGGTTGCAAGTGAAATAATCTGAATAACTTTGTATTCCGCGAACGGAGACACGGATTTTAGCACACACGTTATCTATTGTCAAGATAGTTTCAATCTGCGCAAAAAATAACCCTCCCTTTACCATTACATCCCGTTCGCCCGTCAACAAAATTCTGGTATAATTACTCTGCTTATTCTAACTTTCACCCCCTAATTACTAATCCAACAAACTACAATGCAAACATCACAACAAGTCATCGACACATATTTCCTCGATATGCGTCACAACCTTCTCGAACTCTGCGCGTTTTTTGACCGTTACGATGTTGCGGTGAAACGCAGCGGACAACCTACCAATATAGAACGTTATCGTATGCTCACCGATGCGTTGTCGATTGTCGCGGACAAGGACAACCCGAATCGCGCGGAAACTTTGCTCAATCTTCTTTCCGACCAAACCTAACAATCAACACAACCAGTTACAATGTTCATAATACAACCACACTATCACGCAATCGCCCGCACGTGTCAGGACTACGAACGTATGGCACAAAGCGGTGTCGTCGCGGTCGCCGAGCCGGCGTTTTGGGCGGGATTCGACCGCGATTACCACGAAACATTTCTTGATTACTTCAAACAGATTTCGGAGTTCGAGCCGACACGAGCCGCCGAGTACGGTATTCGTCATTTTTGTTGGGTAGCGGTAAATCCGAAAGAGGCGGACAATCTCGAATTAGCACGTAGCGTGTTAAAAGAGATGCCAAAGTATTTCGATAGACCAACGGTGTTAGGTGTTGGTGAAACAGGTCTGAACAAGTCAACACAAAACGAAATAACGGTTATGGAAGAACACATCGAGTTGTCGATTCGTTACGACCAACTACTACTAATCCACACGCCGCACCTCGCGGACAAATTGAAGGGAACAAGAATCATACTGGATGTTCTAAAAAACTTCCCAAAGTTAAATCGCGATAAAGTGTGGATAGACCACGTAGAAAATCACACGGTAAAAATGGTCAAAGATAACGGTTACTGGTACGGATTCACGTTGTACCCGATAACAAAATGTTCAATAAACCGCTGTGCGGATATGATAGAACAATACGGTATCGACCGCCTATTGGTAAACTCATCCGCCGACTGGGGACCGAGCGACCCAATGCTTCTACAACAAAGCATACAGGAACTAACAAGACGCGGTCATACCAGAGATGAAATAATAGAAATCTATCACAACAATCCGGTAAAATATCTGACGCAATGTCCAAAATTTGACATTAAACCGATAAAATTTTGTACATAACAAATGTTAAAAATCGTTTCATACCCAACTCTCGTTTCCACCAACGACACCGCCAAAGAATTACTGCGTTCAAACACCAAACTAGAACTACCGTTGGTAATAGTGACCGACCGACAAACCGGCGGACGTGGGCGTGACGGGCGAAGTTGGTGGACTGGTGAAGGAGCGTTAGCGTTTTCGTTGATAGTAGAACTGTCGGCAACCAAGTTTGAACGTCAGACGTTACCAACGCTGTCGGAAAAGATAGCGGAAATAGTAGCGGAGTTTGTAAATGAAGAACTGCTAACGCCGCACGAAATAAAAGTGCACAAACCAAACGACGTTTACATAGACAACAAAAAGGTGAGCGGAATCCTGATAGAAACAACGTCTCCAAAATACGCAATAATAGGAATCGGCATAAACACAAACAACACAACAAAAGAGAAACCGCCGGAACTATCAAACATCCCAATTGTAACACTCAAAGACCTGCGAAACGACCAACCATTAGACAACAAAATGTTAATGGAAAAGATTGTAAAAAAAATTCTTGCGATATTAAGAAACAACGAAACCGTAGGTAATACGTGCGGTTGATAGGGTATTATTGCAGTGTGAATTTTTCGTAACTTTTGTTGCTTGTAATGGTACCTTGTCACGATTAAAAATTGTTTATTGTATAGACGCATGATGCAATGTCTCTGCATCTTGCGTCTATACAATCTTTGACCGTAATAAAAAAACGCCGTATCACATCGCCGTTGATTGAGCCCAACGCTCCCCACGCTCCATACGGCGATTGACCGCCTGTTACCGGTGTTTTGGTGTTGTCACCAGCGTTAATTGTTTCGGAGATGAATCTCACCGAGCCGTCGCCGATTGTTCCGTTCACTCCGCCGCTATGGTAACTTGACGCGGACATAAGTGAACGGCTGCTGTAATTAACGCCAGTAGCACCGATACAACTCGGTGAATTTGGAGGCAAAATGGTTGCGAAACTTGATGGTCCGCGTCCGTCTCCCCAACGTGTTCCGAAATGGGTATCTTTCTGAATTGATACCGTCGTTTTGTAACCTTTGCCGTCACGTAAATCGGCACAACTTTTCGGAACAACTGATGTTCCGCTGCCGTTTACGTCAACAACATCAGTTACGCCCAACGCATACGCACCGCGAATCGCGTTTTGACGCGAAGAAACGCAACGTTCCGAAAACACGATAGTGTTGCTCGATCCGTCTAACAAGGAACTCATACCTCGCCATTTGGCGTTAAAAACGCCGCCTGACTCACTTGGTTTTTTATTGTTTCCGCCAGACAATAAAAATGCACCACGATTATTTAACAATTCGCCTTCCCTGTCGGGCCAATCGCCGAGCGAGAAGAGATATGTCGAACATCCCTTGGTTTCACTTGCGTACAAATCTGATGGGCAAATAAGCGGAGTAATGAAACGGTCATTCCACGGCGTACCGCTAGCGGGGTCAACAGGATTCTGTAACGCGAGTTCGTAAACCGCTTCTTGTTCATAATACGGCATTAGCATCAACAGCGGAGTGTAACGATCACACGCCTTATCAGCAGTCGTATTGGCGATTCGGCTGCTGCCTGCCGGAAACGAACCAGCAGTGTTGTGATAGTTGTGCAACGCGATACCGAATTGTTTAAGTTCATTGGAACACTGCATCCTTCGCGCCGCCTCACGGGCGGCTTGCACAGCGGGCAAGAGCAAAGCGATTAGAACGCCAATGATGGCGATAACAACAGAAGTTCAACAAGCGTAAAAGCAGAGCGAGAACGGCGAACACGGCAT
>JAITST010000291.1 GCA_031287585.1 Planctomycetaceae bacterium
CATACTTCCGACAAGGTTCACGTTCACGTTTTTTGTAACACCGCGAACAGAACCATCGCCGAGCAGAACATTTACCACACCGGAATGCGCACTTCCTAATGTCGGTTGTGATGCATCCAACGTATATCGTGCGGTTGGAACTTCCGAATCACTTCGGGCAATCGGCTTGCCGGTTATTAAGGTCGAATGAATTTAAAGCTACACTGGTTACCAAAGATCAATCTGCGCTCGCAGTACGTGCAAAGCTCAATTTCTGAACAATTTTGTTATTTTCGAAACATTATTGAACGAGCAATTTTTCATTATTTGTACATTTTTCTGAAAATTGTCCCGAATTTCGTTTTCGTACTGGTAGTTTTAGGGCGTTTCAAAGGTCTTGGACTAGCGCACCATGCTGTAAAAACAAGCGTCAATCTTTGTCGGTTTCGATGTTTTGAGCTTCGTTTTTCGAGGGTGGAACATCCGTTGGACGACTACACTCCTCGTTTTGCGGTACACGAACATCCTTTAGACTGGTACTCCAAAATCCCAATACCAAAGCAATAGCAAAAAAACATGGAATAATTTTTGAATAAATATGAATCTCATAATTTATTTTTAATAAAACATCTGTGAGATACAATACTAGCAGCAGCAAGGAGCAAATAATGAAAGCAATAACATGCGATGTCAATATAACAACTGAGCGTTTCTTATAGGATTCCGCAGGAGCCAAAAAAACTCTCACTATCCAATGTGCGAGTATCCATGCACAAACAATGATAAAAGCTAGTACAAAATGCATTATCTAATCCTGGAAAAAATGGCATAAATCCCGAAAACCCAAGTGAGGAATCATTTTTATAATAGACTTGTTCGGAAACTACAATTTGAGTTCGTAATTTAGTATAGCACAGACGAGATTCATTCTCAACAGATGCCTTTTTCTTCTGTTTCGATACCTTTCGCTCATCATTTTGAACGTTTTAATCTTTGCATTGATATTTTCGATGACGATTCGCTCTTTTGATAATTGACGATTCAATAATTTCCGCTCTGCCGTCAAGGGATGTTTTTTACTTTTTTTATAGGGTATCCGACTGTTTTTGTGTAAATCCAATAATCCTTGATAACCACTGTCCGCCAACAAATAAAATTCCCCAAACAATCGCCCGTACTGTCATTTTGAACAACTTAAAATCATGAACTTCTCCCTTTTCCTGTGCCGTACAAATAATTTCTTGTGTCTCGACATCGGCAATGATTTGTGTCTTCACTGTATGCCGCCTTTTCTTGCCTGAATACCATTTTTTCTGTTTTTTTTAGGCCGTTCAATCGGGCTTTCCGTGACATCAACGGCTAATTTCCGGCCCGTGTTTTCTTTGGAAAGTAACGCTTTTTTACCCGGCAAATGAAACGTTCCATTCTGAATGAGTACGTTTTCGACTAAAATAATCGTATCACTGACGGTACTTTTTGCCACCCCAAAATCAAAGGCAAGGTGTGCCATCGTTCTGTATTCCCGCCAATATTGCAGCGTCAGAGATAATTGATCGCCAACCGAGAGTTTCGGACGACGTCCGCCTTTTCGATGACACTCTTGATAGGCAGCGGTCAGGACACCGAGCATTTGATACGGTGTTTCCTGAACAGCGTTTCCTTTTTAACACCAAAAATTTCTTTAAATTCGCTATCGTTCTTCAAAAAAGCACGGTGCCAGCGTTCCATCGTAAAAACCTTGTAAGAGGGAATTAAACGCTGTATAATACCATTATTCGACTTGGTCGAGCAATACCAATTTCACTAAATCGCCTAAATTAAAGATCCCGAACAAGTCTATTCTCTTTATCCCAATTTGTCAATGGGGAAAACTCAATTTTGGGTAACTTATAAGCAGTTGCGGAGTTCCCATTATTTTTTTATACGTCTTTGGCTTCTTCACTTTCCTTTATAAAATTTCCTTCATAAACTTTTCCTCCGTGTCTCATCAGCATCGTCGGCATTATGTCACCCTCTTGGCGCAAACGACAGTCCGACACGCGAACGACGAGAATATTGTGCGTTCTCTTCCTCACACACGTCGTGCTGTTTTTACGTTTCAGAATGACCGCTATCTCCTTCCCGTTAGCAGCCACGTTATTCCGCCCGACACTGCGCCCGCTACTACCGAGAGCAATGTCACAATCGTTGGATTTTTCAATCCGTATTTTGTCTGTGCCATTCCTACTCCTACTAACATTACCGCAAAGCCAGTTGCCGCCAAAACTGTCATTATTCTTTGTTTCTTCTCTTCGGCTGTTGCAGGTTGGTAGTTTCTGGTTGGTTGCGAAGATGATGACGGTGAGGATGACGAAGTTGCCGCTACTGCCGCTTGCCCTTTTCCTTTGGCTACCAATTGTACCGCATCTTTGGGGTAATACTTTGCTATCGCCGCGTTTACTTGTGCCTGCGTACAGATTGCACTTCTTACCGGCATTTCAAACAACATCCTTAACTCTTCCTCCACGTCCGGGCTTACTGGTCTTGGTGATGCCAGTATCAGCACGCCATGGTCGGCTGCTACCGGTACGAACGAATGTTGGCGAGCGGTATTCGGATTGATTTGCGGCGCGTATTCTTCCTCCACTCCTACATCATCCAAACTTATGAACGGCAATCCAATTGACTCCGCGTATGCAAGCATTATTATTTCAGGTTGCGAAATTTTTTGCTGCAACACCGCTTCGTGCAAGTCGATTCCGACTCCGTCCGCATAACTCTTCACCTGTTTCATTCGGTCAGCAGGTACGATATTGTTTACCAACAAAATCTCTTCCAACGACTTTCTCGCGCGTGCCGTCTGAACTTTTCGCCCCAACGAAACATCGTACTCTAATTTGCGTGCGGCATCTGTCAAGCACAACATCGCCTTCGCCAACTCGTTAAGCAACGTCTGCGATTCGACAATATATTCACCGCTCGCGTACTTGCGGATTTCCGCGTTGAGTTGACGGTACGCCTTGCGGATAACGTTCGTGTTGTCTTCAAACTGCGTAATTTTCAGCAGTTGATAATGCGACAACGGACGATTGGTTTCGGTAATACCGAGCCACTGTTTGTAAACATCAATTGGAGGTGTCATAGTTTTTTTCCTTTGGTTGAAGAGGTGAATATGAAATTTTAACCGTCAGCGGGAGCCAACGGCAATACGAATGATATGTAGGAAAACGATTGTAGAGACAAGACATACTCTGTCTTTCCCCGCATTTACCACTTGTTATTTCTTTACCGCCTTTTTGGTCGTTTTCTTCGTTACCTTCTTTGCGGTTGTTTTCTTCGCCGCTTTCTTTGTCGCTTTCTTTGTCGCTTTTTTCATCGGACGGCGTTTTGATGGTCCCTTTGCCGCTTTGTCCGCCAGCAACTGCAACGCCTGTTCTTCGGTCAACGTTGATTGCTCAACGTCTTTCGGTAACGTCACGTTCGTTTGACCATCCGTCAAATACGCACCGTATCGCCCCGACAACAGTTGTACCGGTTTACCCGTTACTGGCGACTCCGCAAACTGAACCAGCGGCTCTGAACGTTTCGCCGTACCGCGTTGATTACGGAATTTCGGCTGAGCGAGCAGGTCAACCGCTTCCGCATACGTCACGTCCAGCGGTGACATACCCGGCGCGAGTGACCGCGTTTCCTTTCCGCATTTCACATACGGTCCGTAAGGTCCGTTCGACGCGAGAACCTGTTCGCCGTCGCGTTCGCCAAGTTCACGCGGTAACGATAACAACTGAATCGCGATGTCGAGCGTCACTTCCTCCGGCAACATACCTTTCAACAACGACGCATTTTGCGGCTTCTCGCCGTCTTCGTTTGTGCCGCGTTGAACATACGGTCCGAACCGTCCTGCCTTGATGTAAATCGGTTTTCCCGTACTACTACAAATTCCCAGCGGCTCGTCACCAAGTCCGGCGGCGTTAAGAAATTCCAATGCTTTTTCAACCGTCAACTCGTCCGGCGGCAAATCAGGTGGAACACTCGTTCGACGTTCGCCCTGTTGCAAAAACGGTCCGTATTTTCCGATTCGTACAACGATCATCTCGCTATTGTCGCCGTTCGTTTCGCCGCCATCACTCGCGGGCGGTTTACCAATTTCAAACTGGTTGACTTCGCGAGCGTCAATTGAATCACGTTTATTTTCGAGCAGCGGCTTCAAACCGTAGCGGTTTTTATCGCCGAAATAAAATTGTTTCAGATAGTCGAGGTGTCCCATCTCGCCGCGGCTTATCGAGTCAAGTTGGTCTTCCATCTTTGCCGTGAAATCGTAATCTACCAATTCCGTCAAGTTGTCTTCGAGCAACTGACAAACCGCAAACGCAACCCACGTCGGCACGAGAGCCGTTCCCTTCTTGAACACATAATTGCGGTTCAGAATCGTTTCGATAATCGATGCGTATGTACTCGGTCGTCCAATACCGAGTTTCGTCAGCGTCGCGGTGAGTGCGGCTTCGGTGTATCGGGCGGGCGGCTTCGTCGTATGCGACTTCGGTTCGAGGTCGTTGCACGCGACAACATCACCAACTTTGACTGGCGGCAACACAATGTCCTTGTCCGCCAACTCCGCGTCGGGGTCGTCCGAACCTTCAACATACGCACGCATATAACCGGCAAACTCAATCGTTTTCCCGCTAACAGTAAACCGTGCGTCGTCTATGTCGAGCGTGACATTCGTTCGCCGCAACCGTGCGTTTGTCATCTGACACGCGATTGTCCGTTTCCAAATCATATCGTACAGACGAAACTCGTCGTAACTTAATCTGTTCCGTAACGATTCCGGCAGTTCAAACGTACGTCCGGCGGGACGAATCGCTTCGTGTGCCTCTTGTGCGTTCTTCACGTCTGTCTTGTAATCACGCGGCGACGGCGGCAGGTACTCGTCACCGTACTGCGATTTTATCCACGTTCGCGCCGCGTTGATTGCCTCGTTTGATAACGTTGTCGAATCGGTACGCATATAAGTAATGTAACCGTTTTCGTAAAGCCGCTGCGCAAGCCCCATCGTTGTACGGGCGGTGAGACCTAACTTGCGGTTTGCTTCCTGTTGCAGCGTACTGGTTGTGAACGGAGCATACGGGTCGGTTGTGTAAGGTTTGTCGTCAACAGATGTAACGGTTGCTTTTGTTTTTGTAGGAGACGGTTGCAACAGACGCTCACGCAACTTGTTAATCTCCGCTTCATCCATCAGTAACAGTTGCGTATTTAACAGTTTACCGGTGTTCGCGTCGAAATCTTTACCGACCGGAATTTTTCGTCCGCCGACTGAAACGAGAGTTGCGTCAAAATTTTTCGATTGCTGTGTGCTAAACCGACCAAGCAAGTCCCAGTAAGTCGCGTTGTGGAACGCACGTCGCTCACGTTCACGGTCAACGATGAGACGTACCGCGACAGATTGCACTCGTCCCGCCGACAATTTTGGTAATACTTTGTACCACAACAGCGGCGACACTTCGTAACCGAACAGCCGGTCGATGATACGCCGTGTTTCCTGTGCTTGTACGAGGTCGTAGTCGATAGTTCGCGGATGTTCTATCGCGTCGAGAATAGCCTCTTTCGTTATCTCGTGAAACGTCAGTCGATGCACCGGCACCGTCGGCTTCAACACTTCAAGCAAGTGCCAACTAATCGCTTCCCCTTCGCGGTCTTCGTCGGTCGCGAGATAGAGCGACGATGCTTGTTTGAGTAAGTCTTTAAGTTTTTTGATTTGCTTAGTCTTGTCGGACGAGATAACGTAAACCGGCTCGAAGTCGTTGTCAACATTCACGCCAAGCCGCGCCCAAGGTTCTTTCTTGATGCTCGCGGGAATATCCTTCGCACTACGCGGAAGGTCACGAATATGCCCAACGCTCGCCTCGACTAAGTAGTCCTTGCCAACGAATCCGCCAATGTTCTTCGCCTTCTCCGGCGACTCGACAATGACAAGCGAAATACCGCTGTTTTTTCTGTCAACCATGTTGCTCTATGTTGTTTTGTGAGTGAAATTATAAAGTGAATAAAATTGTAACCAAAGTTTTGACAACAATCCACCTCAATCATTCTATCACATATAAAACTTTTGAAAAGCGGGCTGGAAAGTTTTTGTGCGGATACGTTACCGCCTACCATACCGAACACGATTGAAAGTTGCTTATTGTGAAGACGTAAGAAAAATCTCTACGTATCTCCGCCCCTTACGGGCATCCCTTTGAAGGTGTCCGAAATTTTTATTTTCTATCATTTATTATCTTAAAAGTTGAAACGTGATTAACATTTGGGTCGAATTTCATTTTTACTTTTTTCTTTGGTCCGCGTTG
>JAITST010000323.1 GCA_031287585.1 Planctomycetaceae bacterium
TAGGTTACAAAACTCAATCGCACCGTACCACGTCACGTTTTCCACCGGACATCTCGGGTTCTCCGTTACTAAACTTGGATTGTATTCGCAAACCGCCTGAAACTCCGATTGCATTACAGGATAAACTCCAAGCAAGAACGAACGTGTTATGCTGACACGGTGTTGCGGACGTTCGTTGTTTCTGATAAACTCGTCCGACTCGTGCGACCCCATATAAAACTTTCCGCTCGGAATCCGCCGAAACTTCATACCGCCTTGCGTTGTTACCGTTGTCAACTTCTCAATCTTCTCTTGCAAACTTCTCGCTTCAGGGTCTTGTGCCTTCAATTCAAGATAACGCTGTACACAAGAGAGTAACGTGCTATACTGTTTCGTCGAAATCGCGTTCCGTATTTCACGTATCAACGATTCAACTTCGGTAATACACTCACCAGCGTCTGCGTGCATTTTCCTCATCTCTTCGTCGAGCAACTGGGCGGGAATCTTCTCGATAATCGCCTGAACACGGTCATACTTTTGAGCGTCAAATGTCGCCTTCGCCTGTGTCTTAACCTGCTCAATGTACGCGCGCAAATCGCGGCGTTCCTTCTGCACAATCGGAATCATCGACTTCGCCCACTCGCGATAATTGAAGAAGTCTGGGTGTACCATCAACGACATCATCTTCAAAATCGGCAACGCCTTGTCGTGACCACACGCCTTCCGCAATCCCATCACATACTGTTGTTGCTGAATCAAACCAGCAACCGTTTTCTGTTTCAACGCTGCAACATCCGCGCCGCACGCACGGCACTTTGGCAACCAGAACGGATTCAGTGCGTTACAATTCAAACACGGTTCTTCATACGGACGATTACACTTCGGACACGCTCGCAACTGACCAGAGACCGGCGTTTTACATTGCGGACAAACTGCGTTGACATTGTTTTGGACTACTGACGAATCAGGTGCAGCGGCTCGCGGTTGAGCAGACGACACCGCAGGGGCGGCTTGTGACGCGGCTGGTTTTGATAGTTCATCAGTAAATAATGTTGGTTTCGCAACTTTAACCGCATCAAGCAATGCCGCGCGGAAATCATCAATGGTCGCGAAACGGTCATCAGGATTTTCCGCCAACGCACGAACGAGCGGGTCACGAATTTCCTGATGCAAACGCTGCGGGTCAAACTTATCCGGCGTGAGACCAGTCGCGGCATAAACGGCAGTAGCCGCTAACGCCCAAATGTCGCAACGGGCATCGAATTGGCTGCCTCGCTGTTCCGGTGCGAGAAATTCGTTGTTACCAGCGGCGGCGATTTGTTCAGGCGAGAAAATGGTCGGATTGAAAAGTCCGGCAGCGTCAATGTCGCAAAGTAACGCCGAATCTGTTCCGACTAGAAAAACGTTTGTCGGTTTGATTGCCCCGTGAACCAAACCTAATTGATGAATTTCCGCAATAATCGCTGCGATTACCGCGAAACGTTTCGACAGTTCAAACGGACGCATCAACTTTCCGCCAACAACCCACTCGTTCAGACTTTTGTTATTACCGGTAGTTTCGCGTGCGAACCAACACCAGCCGCCGCCTGAACCGTATTGAAGCGGTTTGAGAAAGAGACGAGATGTTATATTCTCCTGAACGGTGATGGCTTTGTTGAATCTTGAAAAGCCGCCGTCGCCGAGAGTATCAAGTGAAATACGTTTGAGTAAAAGTTTTTTCTTGCGAGCGCGGTCGAACACGTTCCATGTTTCGCTGACAGAAGTTTTAGCGAGTTGCTCTTTGAGAGTCCACGATTCAGGAATATCGCCAACGCCGGATATTTTACCGGAATCGGTAGTCTGACTTTCGACAATTCGATTGGCATTAGTCGCGTCACCGTCAGATGTAGCCGCATCCGAACCGGTCACGTCCGGCACAATCGCAGAATTGTCAATCTGGTTGGTCTCGCTCATATTTTATAATTTAACGGTGAGTGGGATACACGGTAAAAACGAAAAAAATACCGTCCCAATATCATAACTCTTTGCCGTACACGATTACAACTCTGTAAATGCAGAAATTAGATTTTGTACAATTATTAGGTTACGATTAGACGGATTATACCAGTGAAGACAGATTATAACAAAAATTTTTACAACGGCAAGAAGAGCAGATTAGGGGCTGGTAACTATTGGGAACATCCGTGTTCCACATTTTGTCTTCGCGGCGATAAACTCATTCCGATTTACAACATCCGCTTCCATTTTTCCAACAACTCCTTCATCTCATTCGCTTTAAGTTTTTCAACATTCAATGTCCGTAATTCTTCCACTACCGGATGGTCATTTGGTCCAAAGAGCGAAAATTGTATATTTCCAACCCGTTTCGTTTCAACTACACGTCCCGACGTAACGTTATGCTGCGGATGTTCGTTGTGCGTACTTTCTAACTCATCCAGTATCTCGTTCGCACGTTGAATAATACACTTTGGTACACCCGCCAGCCGCGCAACGTGAATACCATAACTCTTATCCGCCGCACCCTTAACAATCTTGTACAAGAACGCAATGTCATCATCGTTATCACGTACCGCGACATTCAAGTTACCTATGTTACTCATTGACTCTTCGAGGTCAGTCAACTCGTGATAATGCGTCGCAAAAAATGTCCGGCACCCAATCGCGTCGTGCAGATATTCTACTACTGCCCACGCCAACGAAACTCCATCGTATGTACTCGTTCCGCGTCCAATTTCGTCAAGAATAACCAAACTTCGCGATGTTGCCGTATTTAGAATCCGTGCTGTTTCAGTCATCTCAACCATAAATGTACTCTGCCCGCGAGCAAGTTCGTCACTGGCACCTACACGAGCAAAAATCCGGTCAGCAATCCCAAGCGTTGCCTCACGGGCAGGGATAAAACTACCTATCTGTCCCATCAAAGACAACAACGCAATTTGGCGGATAAATGTACTTTTACCTGCCATATTCGGTCCTGTTATCAACTGAATAGCACAACAATTAGAACCGCCAACATCATCACTCTTTGTGACAACTTCATTGTTGCTAGTTTCATCCGACGGA
Source organism: Planctomycetaceae bacterium (assembly GCA_031287585.1). GTDB lineage: Bacteria > Planctomycetota > Planctomycetia > Pirellulales > Thermoguttaceae > UBA8133. Next base: position 3,043 of record JAITST010000323.1, read on the forward strand.
ATGAGTGTATCGTCAACGGTGTTAACTCCGCATGCGTCACAATTAACATCGTTCGGGACAAAAGCCCGTCCTGTTTCAATTACATCAAGAACCGGATGCCGTCCGTCAACAATATGCAGCACCGGTTCGCTCACCATCTTCGGTTTACAGTAATCGCGTTCCGACGCAATCTTCGCGAGGTTTGTAAGTACGTCAAGAAAACTAAACGCCGCCGCAGTCTTACTCATCACTCCACGCAACGCCAGCGTTTGCTTAATCAAATCCTCGAATATCGAAAACTCTATCGCACAACTCCGTTCGTCAGCCGTCAAAACTTTTTCCTCATACTCCTTCAACTCCGGCGTTATGTAACGTTCTGCACCCTTGATAGTTTGCTTACGAATGTACGTTGGCGGAATCTTATCACTGTTCACGTTAGAAATCTCAATGTAATAACCGAACACGCGATTATAACTAACTTTAAGTCGTGGAATACCAGTCCGCTCCGTCTCCTGTGCCTGATACGACGCAATCCATTCCTTTCCGCCCTGCCGTAAACGCCGCATCTCGTCGAGTTCCGCGTTGAAACCGCTCCGAATAAAATTACCCTCACGCGGATTCAACGCACAATCTTCCGCCATCGCCGCGTTAAGTGTTTCACGCAACTCTGTACACGGGTCAACAGAATCTCGCAGGGAGACAAGCAGTGGCGATGTCAAATCCTTCATCGAGCCGATAAACGACGGAATAATAGACAACGTTTTCCCGACATTAACAAGGTCACGCGGCGTACCGCGTCCCTGAACAATCCGCGTAATAAGCCGTTCGAGGTCGTAAACTTTCTTCAACTGTTCACGTATCGTAAGCGTAACACGGTCACGCGAAAAGAGTTCTTCAATCGCGTTCTGACGTGCTTCGATTTCAGAGATAACAGTAAGCGGCTGGTTCACCCAATCGGCAAGCAAACGCGCACCCATTGACGTAACACATCTGTCAAGCACTCCCAACAACGATGCCTCACGATTACCGTCACGAATCGTTCGGCTAATCTCAAGACTGCGCCGGCTCGCTTCATCGATTTCGAGTTGCCGACCTGTTCGGTATGGATGTAACGAATCAAGTTGAGCAAGCGATTGCTTCTGTGTTTCGTTAAGATAATCAAGAATAGCACCAGCCGCGCGAAGTCCCGGCAAATCTTCGTTACCGCTGCTGAATCCGAATCCTTCAAGTGTGAGTGTCTTGAAATGACGCTGTAAATTTTGCAACGCGGTTGCAGTACCAAACGCCCATTCCGGTCGCGTTGTTCGCATTACTTTTTCTGCCTGAACAAGTTCACCGAACAAATGTTTGTAACCTTCGGGAATAATCAATTCCGACGGTGATAACCTCGCAAGTTGGTCAACGAGTTGATACTGCGGTAACGTTGCGGCGTAAAACTGACCGGTAGAAACTTCAACCCAAGCCAACCCGCAAAGATTCTTTTTATCGTCGCTGTCGTTACCGCCGCCGTTGTTGTAACTGTTGTCAATTTTGTTACTGTTCTCTTGACCGGACGACGGCACCCAAGCCGCGAGAAAATTACTTTCACGCGGGTCAAGCAACTCCTCTTCGGTAACTGTACCGGGTGAAATTATACGTGTTATCTCACGTTTTACGAGTCCTTTTGTGACAAGTTTCGGGTCTTCCATCTGGTCGCAGACTGCGACACGATGTCCCGCACGAATAAGTCTCCCGACATACATATCGAGTTGATGATGCGGAAAACCAGCCATAGGCATAGCGTTTGGTCCCTTGTCACGACTGGTCAATGCCAAGCCGAGTATGGGAGCGGCGGTAAGAGCATCATCTTGAAACATTTCGTAAAAATCCCCCATACGAAAAAACAAAACCGCATCGCCGCAAACTAATTTTGCGTCGTTGTACTGTTTCATCATAGGGGTAGTTTTAACAATAATAGATTTTTCTTCCATGGTGTTAAAAGCAGATAGGAATATGTAATGCGTAATTTACAATTATGGCAACTAATAAAAATAAAAGCTTCGTCCATTTCGCTCAGTAAGTTACTATACTTGCCACGATTGAAAATTGTATAACATATCTTACTTCGCTCCTTCGTAATAAGGTTCACGCGTTCTTTCGGGTTTGAAATTCGTGTCAGGAATCTCGCGAACCCAGATATTACGATACTTCACCGGATTTCCATGATCCTGTAACATAATCGGACCCTTATCCGGTATCGGAGTGTAGGTTGGCGGTATGTGCCACGCCGTTTCACCTTCGAGGTCAAACGCATTCACTACCAATACACCGTTTTGAACAACAGTCAATCTGGCAGGTCGTTCAACTTCAACAACCTTACCGTCCTCGACTTTCAATTTAGGTTTGTTAAAAAATATATCGTAAGTTTGCCATTCACCCGGTTTTTTACAAGCGTTGACAAGCGGAGGACGTTGTTTATAAATTGCGGCACATTGACCGTCGAAATATGTCTCGTCTTCGTATGAATCAAGAACCTGCACTTCATACTTTCCGCCGAAAAACAAAATACCGCTATTACCGCGACCTTGTCCTTTACCCTTTGCGGGTGTAGGTGTCATAAACTCAATGTGCAACTGCACGCTGCCAAATTTTTGTTTGGTATTAACGCTGCCGCCGCCGGTAATAGTGACAGCACCATCTTCAACTTTCCACTTCTGATGACTCCACGCATCCATATTCTTACCATCAAACAAAATGATAGCGTCTGATGGGGCATCACTAACAGCAGCACCCGGAGTAACAACAACCGGTTTCTCCCACGGAATCCCGCTGCGCCAATCCTGCGCTGAAACCGAAGCAGAGTAACAAATCGAACCCAACAAAAAACATGCAAAAAACCATCGTCGCATAACTAAACTCCTTCTAAAAAAGAGTGGCTGAAAAAAGTGAAAACAAACTAATACTACATTATTTTTCACGGTTGAAAATTGTGCTACATATAACAGGCAGTAACGAAGCGGCTAGTTAAATTTTGCTGGTACGCAGTTACCGCCCACTATAACAACTACAATTTTCAATCATGTACGGTATAACTATCCATGAACACTTACGGTTTGGGAACCGATTTTTCTTCTCGTCCTAAAACGCAAAGGCGAAGCCGACACGTTTTTTTAGTGTTATCTTCGCCTCAACGCTTTCAGAGTGTAGGATACATACCCATACCTTGAGCACAAGCAACTATAATACCAATTACCCGTAGTAAAAAAAGTTATTGCAAAAAATTTATTTATTCCATAATATTTAAGGGGAAATTGTGGAATTGCACTTTCCAAAAATTCAAAATAGTAAATATGCGTAAAATGCGGACTTATAAAATGGTGTTATACTATAAGTTGTTCTTTGCTTTTTCAGCAAAGAAGCATTATAATTCACTGCAAAAATGTACAAAATGCATGTATTGCAGTTTGTTAGGATGACATTTTTGTCACAGTTATTTGGAATGTTCAGTTATGTAGGTTAGTGTAAAAAACTCAATTTCAGTAACACACCCACAAACACAATACAATATGTGTGAGGACTATACATTAGGTTAGTTTCTGGTATAATGGAGCGTTTTGTGAAAATCACGCAGTGTTTCCTGACAGATAAACCGTCTCACGACGCGAATTATTTTTCGTCGCGTCCTTCGCGTTAAAAAATATATTACTATGACTCTCGAATCCTCCAAACAAACCGCCGCCGTTTATCGTCAATACGCTCCGGATGAACTTATCGACGAACTTACGTTGTGGATGGTTAGCGGTGTTGGTAGTAAACTTACACAGCAATTATTGAGACGGTTTGGTGATGTTCGGTCTGTACTTGCCGCGTCGGTTGACGAGTTGCAAACTGTTAGCGGTATCGGTAGTAAACTTGCAACCAACATTTCACAAGCGGCTGTAACCTGTAATCCAGAAAAACTCATCGAGCAGTGCCGTGACGAAAAAATTCTGATACTGTCGATAAACGACTCACGTTATCCAGAGCAACTCCGTTCGATTGATGACCCGCCGCCGGTGCTGTTTGTCAAGGGAACGTTGCAGCCGTCGGACGCTTCGGCGGTTGCGATTGTTGGTACACGTAACGCATCGGACTACGGACGAAGTCAGACACGGCGGCTCGCGAAGAATTTGGCGCAGAGCGGTTTTACAATTGTGAGCGGTCTAGCATACGGAATTGACGGCGAAGCACATCGCGGGGCATTGGAGGTGAACGGGCGAACGATTGCGGTTTTCGGAAACGGATTGTTGCACATTTTCCCACCAGAACACAAAGAATTGGCGGACGAAATTGCCAATCACGGTGCGTTAGTTAGTGAGTACGCACCGTCGCGAACGCCGGACAAGGGTTTGTTCCCTCAGCGTAACCGTATTGTTAGCGGTTTGTCGTTAGGCGTGTTGGTCGTTGAAGCACCGCGTGAGAGCGGTGCGTTGATAACGGCAACGGCAGCGACAAAACAAGGACGCAAAATCTTCGCGGTACCCGGACAGGTTGATAATGAATTCTCGCGGGGCTGTCATCAGTTGATACGAAGCGGTGCAGTGCTGGTGGAAACGGTAGATGATTTGTTAGAACAGTTGGGCAATGCAGTCAGAACAGTTCAAACAACAAATGAAACTGAAACAAAAGTTATCATCGCTGCCGAAACAATCAAACCAAGAGAGAACGTAACAAAGTTGCTAACACCAGCCGAACTAAAACTAAACGAAACAGAAACAAAGATACTAACACAAATAAACACAACCCCTACATTGATTGACGATATAATATCCGAAACCAACTTGCCGCCGCACCAAGTCCTGACAACAATAACAATGTTGGAAATCCGAAGAATAATAAAACGAGCAGAATCGAATACGGTGATACGGGTAAGATGACGAAACCTGATTTACTGATTACGTTACAACTCTTCAACATCGTTAAAAAGTTCACAATGTTTGGATAGATATTGATGGAAGTAATTTGGGTGTGTTCTAAACTCGTTGGATAATGCAATTCCACCCCAAAAACCAGAAGTTGATGACAATTCCGACACAGATTTTGTGCATATGCTCCGTCTTCGAAAATCGCCCCCCTCTCCTCACCAATCGGCTACACCAAGTTCGTAACGATAAATACTTACGTTCAATCTGCTGCGAGTTTTTTTTCGACACAACCAAAGTGTCCGAATCAAAACGCTCATAGTAAGCATAGTTACCGTCCGTATAGACATTGCCGATTAAATTAACCACCGCTTTCGCGATGGTTTTCGATTTTTTTTTCTCGGATAGAGACGCGATAAATCGTCGTCTCCACATTACCGTCTGTTACAAACCGCCATACGAATAATCACGCTTCATCACTGTATCATATCCAATATAGTCCCGCCCGCTGGTGTCATTGGTAGTACGTGTTCACGATACGACACCGCCACGTCCAGTAAGAACGGTCTATCGCTATTTACCATTTGCCTGATTGCGTCTGGTAAATCTTTTTTGTTACTCACCGTCAACGCTTCCCACTGATAACCTTTTGCGATTGCCGCATAATCGGGGTAACGTGTTTCCGGTGAGATTCCAACCCCTTTTCCCAACCATTCAGGATGGTCAATTGGTCCCAGGTATGTATGAGCGCGGTTCGACTTGTGGAAACGGTCTTCCCACTGAACAACCATTCCCAAATGCTGGTTGTTGAGCAACAGTACCTTTACCGGTATCTTTTCGCAATAGCATGTCGCCATCTCTTGGATATTCATCTGAAAACTGCCGTCGCCGTCTATGTCGATAACAAGTTTGTTCGGATTCGCAACCTTCGCACCCATCGCGGCAGGCAACCCGAAACCCATCGTACCAAGTCCCGCGCTCGTCAACCACGTTCGCGGCTTACTAATCTTGTAAAACTGCGATGCCCACATCTGGTGCTGACCAACGCCCGTTGCGATGACACAGTCACGGTCTTTCGTTGCCTTCCAAAGTTCCTCAATCGCGTACTGCGGCAAGATGTCGTTCGAATCAACGTTGTAATGAAGCGGCATTGTCCGTTTCCAGTTCGCAATCTGCTCGTGCCACGCGTCGAACACTGACGGATTCAGCGGCGTTTTGAGCGAATCAATCGCACGCAGCAACGTCGTAAGCGATGACTTCAAATCGCTAACAATCGTCAAGTCGGCACGTTTGATTTTGTTAATCTCAGACGGGTCAATGTCGATGTGAACAATCTTCGCGTTGTGAGCAAACATATTGACTTTGCCCGTCACACGGTCGTCAAAGCGAACACCAAACGCAAGCAGCAAGTCGCACTCGTGAATTGCGTGATTCGCATACGCCGTTCCGTGCATTCCGAGCATACCGAGACTCAAATCGTGTTCACGCGGAAACGCCGACAATGCCGTCAACGTAGTCGTGACAGGAATCTGTGTCCGCTCCGCGAGTTTGAGGAGTTCGTCAGTCGCGTTGGCAATGATAACGCCGCCGCCGCAATAGATAACCGGACGTTTCGCCTTCTGAATCAATTCGACAATCGGTGAAATTTCGGAAAACGTCGCCGTTTCCGGTACACCGTTGTAACCGGGCAACCGCATCGGCGCGTTGTAGTCCGGCACCGTCAAACCAACCTGTACATCTCGCGGAACGTCAACCAGTACCGGACCCGGTCGTCCGGTAGTCGTGACGTAAATCGCTTCCTTCATAATACGTGCGAGGTCTTTGATGTTGGTAACGAGATAGTGGTGCTTGGTTATACTGCGGCAAACTTCGACCATCGGAGTTTCCTGAAAAGCGTCGCTGCCGATTGAGCCGGTACCAACCTGACCAGTGATGACGAGCATTGCAACGCTATCGAGTTTCGCGTCGGCGATTGTTGTTATGAGGTTAGTAGCACCGGGTCCGCTGGTTGACATACAAACACCGATTTTACCGGTAGAACGCGCGTAACCCTGAGCCGCGAATCCACCGCCCTGTTCGTGACGCGGTAAGACAACGCGGAGTTTGTCCCGATAACGGGTCAATGCCTGATGCAAAGGAATGCTCTGACCGCCCGGATAGGCAAAGATGCAGTCGATACCGGCATTGATAAGAGACTGAACAACAATATCCGCCCCGCTCATAGGAGTACCATCCATACTCGACAAATCGCTGCTGGCATTACCAAAACATTTATCACATTTATTACAAGGTGTTGACATAATTTGACTATAAGAGTGAATATGAAAATAAAACACAATTCGCTGATGATAACGTATTTGCAAACAAAATTCAAGAGACACCAATAAATTTCTCTCTTGCATTGTTTTTGAAATTTTTGTACTCTTCCGTAAGACCTTCACACAAGGAGACCGTTTTGCGTATTGAAATTATCTTCACCGTACTATTCACAGCAGCGTTTGCCGGTTGCTCGTTCGACAGCATTGGTAAGCCAAACTTGCTACACCCCGGAAGTCTCGATGAGCAGCGTGCGCGGATGGAACGTTTTGACCCGTTCGGCTCTGTCATACCAAACGCACACATCGACAACACCGAACGTCCGCCCGGTTTTGATATGCCCGCGCCGCAACCGAAACGTTATGACGGTTATTCAAAGAAGGAAACGGGGTTTCCGTAGAATCACTCTACCAATCCGTGTTTCGTTCCCCATACCGCAATCTGTGTGCGGGTTTTTACTTTGGTTTTTTGGAAGATATTTGTGATGTGGTCTTTTACTGTTTCGCGGCTGATTTGCAGCGTATCGCCGATTTCTCTGTTGCTTAATCCGTTGGCTATGTGGTACAGCACTTGTATTTCCCGCTTGGTTAGCGGGAGAACGGCGTTTGATTTTGTTGCGTAGAATTTATCCAGTTCGCTGTGTGGGATCGGTGAGTTGCCGGATGACGCGGCTTTTATCGCTTGGACAATCAGTTGCGGCGGTGACGTTTTTAGTATGTAGTCGAAAATCTTACAAGACGAAACGTTTTCTTTTGTACTTTTTTTATCCTTACCATTCTCAACCTTTCGCTGTTGACACGCGAAGATATTGTCAAACCGTATCAGCGCAGTTGACAACGATATACTTGTGAACGCGATTACCGGTATCAGACGTTTGGCGTGTTCGGCTGCCGATTGCAGAAACCTGGCGACGTTTTCGTTTGGTAAATCCAACTCGGTGACTAGCACGTCAGGAACGAGTCGTTTGAGCAACGGCACGGCATCCGCCGCGGTCGCCGACTCACCAACTACATCAACTCCGTTCCCGCGCAACGCCTCGCGGATTCCAATACGGACAATTGGATGCGGGTCTATGATTATTGTGTGTATCATTATTTACCGGCTTGTCTTTTATTTTAGATTTGTAGTGTACATACGTTGTTGTTTGAGTAAACGTTGTACCGCAAACAATCTAAAATCATAAATCTAAAATCTAAAATAAAATCACGTTCCTTCCAACCTCGCATACTCCGGCAACTCGCCAACCAGCGGACGCAGGTATTCCAAACACTTTTCTGTCACGAACAAATTTTCGTCGTCGATAAATTCGTCGGGCATCGGCTTTTCGCCTAACGCGACTTCTGATAGCGGTACTGTCGCGTAACTCGATTTGTACGGCTTGATTGAATCGCGTACTATCGTTACCATTACTCCGCTCGTTCCATTTGCCGCGAGTTCCACCGCACGCTTCCCGCAGTTGTACGCTTCTTCGATGTCTAACGCTGTGCAACGGTCAGCGGCTGACATTTGCAGCGATTCCGTTACCTGAAACTCACCGCGCCAGCCCAGTTCCGCCGCGACCATTCGGTGCAACATCATTGCCGCACTCGTTCCACCCATCGCACCGAACTCAACGTTTGAAAACTTATCTTTAGTTTCCGACGCGCTCACCGGTCGCCCGTCCGCGTAGCAAACACCTTCACCGCAAACAATACTCACATAGCCGTACTTCGCGTAAACACTTTTGACCGTGTCGATGAATTTTTCTTTGACAAACGGTCGTTCCGGTAACAGAATTATGTGCGGTGCGTCGTCTTCGCTAGTCTTTGCGCACGCGGCGGCGGCAGGCAACCAACCGGCACTACGTCCGACTGTTTGGAAGATTACGTACTGGTCAACACGTTTCATATCTCGCGCGAGCATACCGGATTGTTTCACCGATAACGCGACATAACGTGCCGCCGACGGAAATCCGGGCGTATGGTCGGTTGCGAATAAATCGTTATCAACCGTTTTCGGAATCCCAACTCCGCGAAGTTCGTAACCCTTTTCACGGCAGTATTTTTCGACACGGTGAATAGTGTCCATCGTGTCGTTGCCGCCGATGAGGAAGTAGTAACGGATGCCGTGTTCCTTCAAACGTGCAAGCACAACTTCAAAGTCGGCATCGGTCAACTTGTGACGACAACTACCGAGCGCGCTGGACGGTGTAGTTTTGAGATTTTCGATAGTCTCCGGCTTTTCGCGGCTGAAGTCAATGACCTCGTTCCGCATCAAACCTTCAACACCGTATCGCATCCCGAACACACGTTCGATAGATTTTTCACGTAAAGCGGTTTGAACAACACCGCAAAGACTAGCATTAATGACGGAAGTAGGACCGCCGCTCTGACCAATTATAGCGTTACCAGACATTTTAGTTTCCCATACATTGGGGGTTAGGACTATGATAACCGAACGACGCACGTTCAGTTCTGTGAACGGTGTCATTGTATCATAGAAACGATATTGAGTAAACCGTGTTGGAGGTGGGCAATTATCACCGTGGAGATTTTATACCGATAACGATTGAAAATTAGTATCATGTGCGGGATTTATGGGTGAATGTCGTGAAACGGAGATTTTAGTGGTATTGACCATCACTTCAATAATTCCGTGACAAGACCTAGAAGTTGCCCTAAAGGTATCGCCTGAAGGCGAGTGTTTTATGACCACTGTCGTGACAATAATCCATCCCAGGCATATCAAAAACAACAATTTCCACCATTTATTTCTCCACCATGACCAAAAACGTTATATTCTTTCATACAGCCAATAGCCAATTGTTTTTGAATCCGCTATCGCTATTCAATCAAAATAGATGAGCCAGTTCCATTTCCGTCAATGACATCGTGCGTGCAATCCGCTCTTTTGCGATATTAAAAAATTCTTGGTCGATTTCGATACCGATAAAATTGCATCCCATTCGTTTGGCAACTGCTCCCGTTGTGCCGCTGCCCATAAACGGGTCAAGCACGGTAAAACCTTCTTCGCAGCCGATGGATAAAATCCGTTCTAAAAGTTTTTCCGGCTTTTCGGTAGGGTGAACCGTCTTATGCCGTTCGGCAGTCATCTGCCAAAGTGTCTTCATTTGCTTACCGCCGTTTAATTCATAAATGCGTTACAATTAACATAAAAACAATTGTTCCACATATTATATTCACGGACAATTTCTCCTGTTTCCTTATTGTAATACCCATGAATTCCATCATCGTAATCATTATCGCCCGCCATAATTCATTGCCTTTTCTGTTAAAATATACTGCCCCTTTTCGATACGTTTGAAAAGAGCCATACAGTCCTTATGTTTGCTTTCTGTTTCGTGTTTGTTTAACTCACCGCGAATCGTATTTTCAAGAGTATCCATTTTCATAGAAATGTGTTGTTCCCTGATAATTTTCGGAATGTTCGCATATAACTCCTTGACCGCAACCATTTTTTCACCCTTTGTCAGTTGCGATTTAATAAAATCAATCATTATCTTTTTAAGCGAAGGTACAGTGCCGGGTAAAAGTTGTTCTTGTTTTTTGAGTTCAAACAACCCTTCTTGAATTACTTTTTTTTCGATACTTGATGATTTTTCTATTTCTTTTGATAAGTTCCCATACTTAAGAATATAATCTTTGGTGGGACAAAAAACGCTATCAGTGTATTTTATCTCGTCATAGATTGCGGACAGCTGCGAATAATACTTAGGCGTATCCTCTCTGAATACACTATTTATCTCAAAATTAGACGTTAATCCGCCTCCCGTCATGATAAAAATAGTTAGGAAACCGAAAAAAATTCGCCACAGACTCAATTCGCCATTCATCACAAACTTTTCCCTCAAAATTTCTACGTTCACTAGGTCGTGTTTTGTGAAAAATACACGAGAAAACAGCAGGCAGCAGTAAAAGCAAAGGTTTTAGCACAATACTATGGCTTTCTCTGTGAGTAGTTGGCGTATCTCACCTATTTTAACCACGACCTCGTGAACGCCGGAAAATTTTTTATATTCAATGGTTGTTGGTGGCTGTCTAATATGATAAAATATCGTCCGATGATTCTCCATTCTCACTTACAGTTAGGTTGGTAAAAAATCGAATAGAACAAAACTTAAATCATAACCCTCAACCCCCTACAACACCAATGACCATTACAAACTTTCTCCACTACATCGTTCTGACGGTTATCACCGTTAGTTTCCTTTTCACGGTTTCACTTGTTGCAGCAGCCGATGACCTTGCTGACAGTCAGAAAATTTTTGCGGCTGTTAAGCAAAAATATGACGGAGGCTTGCCCAAAGATGCTTACGACCTCGCTCGTACTTGGTTGCTGGACGCGAAAAACTCGGCTGTTGCTGATAAGAAAATTACCAGTGAGTTCCTTCAAATCGCTGTCACTTCGCTTGTACGCTTGAATCGTACTGCCGAGATAGACGAACTGCTCGAAACAGTCGTGACTACACATAAAAATAATTGGCAAGTGTTGACTGCCGTCGCGATAAAATATTCGTCAATCAATCATTTCGGTTTCATTATCGACAACAAATTCCAACGCGGTAACAACGGTAAGGGCGAATGGACGAGTGCTTACGAACGTGACCGTGTGCGTTCGCTGCAACTTTGTCTTGAAGCGATGACGCTCATTACGAAGGCAGAAAAGCCCGACGCAAACTTTTTTATTGATTTCGCAAATCTGATAAACAACCAATCCGCGTGGCAATTACAATCTCTGACTGACCTAACAACGTTGCCCGATTACGATAAAGCGAATCGTAATTTCAACCGTGACTCGCAAAACAAAGCACCGGTTGACGTTGACGGTAATCCAATCTACTTTAACGTTCCCGAATCGTTTGAACTCGCGTCGAATGACGGCGAACGGCGGCGTTGGCTGCTTGAACAAGCGATGAAACACGACCCAAGTTTGGCACCGGAAGTTTTACGAATACGTGCAGTATTTTGTCAATCACAATTCGGGGTACAAACTTTGCAGCGATGGTTTGACTTCTACCGTAAACGTGACGATTCAAACGAAACGCAAAAAACCGCTAATATCCTTTCGCTTGATACACTCAACGAAAACGAAACTATCGCCGACATTGCGACCGGTATCAAACGTTTCACTCTGCCCGACGACCAAAATCACATCAAACTTTTCCGTCGAATTTACGACACAACACAAGGTGACGTTCGTTGGAACGCGGGCGAAGCACTCGCAAGCATTTATGAAAACCGCCGTCAATACACGAAAGCGGCGGAATTTTTGCAATCGTTGATAAAAGAATCACCAAACGAAGATAGAAAAAAAGTTTGGCAATCACGTCTCGACCAAATTGTCAAAAACTGGGGTTCGTTTGCACCTGCCGGTTCAAACGTTACCGCGACCGTTGCCGAGTTACGTTACGTTTTCCGTAACGGCAAAAAGGTTACACTAACCGCAAACGAAATCAAAGTTGAAAAACTCATCAACGACATCAAAGAGTACATAAAATCAAAACCGAATCAAATCAACTGGAATAAAATCCAAATCGACGCTATCGGCAACCGGCTGATTTATGGTGATAGAAACCTCGACCCAAACAGTAAACAAGACGAAAAACAAGTCAGAAAAAAATATCTCGGCGAAGAAGTCGCGAAGTGGTCTGTCGAACTCACGCCCGCAGAAAAACACTTTAACGCCGATACTGTAATCAACTTTACCAATAAATCCGGTGCGTACCTAATCAGTGCGGCGATGGAAGACGGCAATACCGAATACGCAATCGTTTGGTTAAACGATACGGTTATTGTGAAAAAACAAATCGACAACGCTATTCTCTACTTCGTCGCCGATGCCGTAGCAGGTGAACCGATTCCCAACGCCAATATTGAATTTTTCGGTTACAAAACGGAATACAAAAACGAGCCGGTCGCAAATGGTCGAACACGTCAATCACCAACGCCAACGTGGACATTTGACAATTTTACAAAACAGACCAACACCGACGGTTTCGCGTTCGTCGAAAAAAACGAACAATGGAACAGAAACTATTGGCTCATCACAGCGACCAGTGACAACGATTCAAAAAAACGTTTCGTAAATTTGGGACGTTTCAACAGTATCTGGTTTAATGACCGCAGCGATTCCGAGTACAATGAGGTCAAAGCGTTCGTGATAACCGACCGTCCGGTTTATCGTCCGAAAGACAAAGTTCAAATCAAGGCGTGGGTTGGAACCGCGAAATACGACTTACCAAACGTGACCGAGTGGGCAAATAAAACCGTCAATTACGAAGTTTACAGTCCGCGCGGTGAAAAGTTTATCACGAAAAATAATGTCAAACTTGATAACTACGGCGGAGTCGTTGATGAATTTGAACTACCGAAGGACGCGATGCTTGGTAGTTACCATGTTTTCATAAAAGATGAAATCGATGGAAGAATGAACGGCGGCGCGTCATTCCGCGTCGAAGAATACAAGAAGCCCGAATATGAAGTTACCGTTGACGCACCGAAAGAGCCAGTGAAACTTGGCGACACGATAACTGCAACAATTCACGCGAATTATTACTTCGGCTCGCCGGTCGCGGAGGCAACGGTGAAGTACAAAGTCCTGCGTCAAACTGCGGACGAAGCGTGGTATCCGTTGCGGGAGTGGGATTGGTTTTACGGAAACGGCTACGGCTGGTTCGCGTACAACTCAACGTGGCTCGAGGGTTGGGAGCGTTGGGGTTGCAGGTGCGTTCCGCCGTTCTGGTTTCCACGCAGGCAATCACCGCCGGAGGTTGTCGCGGAGACGGAAACAAAAATCAAACCCGATGGCACACTTGATGTTGTCATCGACACGTCATTCGCGAAAGAGATATTTCCAAACGACAACCAGCGTTACACGATAACGGCGGAGGTCGTTGATAATTCGCGGCAAACTATCGTCGGCACGGGAAACGTACTAGTTACAAAAGAGCCGTTCAAAGTTTACGCGTGGACAAACTACGGACATTACGTACCCGAACAAAAAATTGCTGCCGGTTTCCAAACGCGGCGGCTTGACGGAAAACCGGTTAGCGGTGACGCGGACGTTAAAGTTTTCAAAATTGTTTACATTAAAAACGACGAATCGGCGAACGTTACCGCACAGGAAAACGAAGTCTATAACGCGAAAGTCAAATTCGACGATACCGGTCGCGCAGCGTTAAACCTGAACGCGGGCGATGCGGGACAGTACCGAATTTCTTGTACGATTAACGGTCAGGAAGGCGGTTACGTGTTCAACGTTTATCCGAAATCGGAGACCGCCGCGAACAAACAGAGCGACGATAAAAAATCGTTGTGGCGTTACAACACGCTTGAACTTATTCCCGATAAGGCGGAGTACGCGCCGAATGAAAACGTTGCGTTGCGTATCAATACCGAACGCAGTAATTCGTTTGTGATGTTGTTCGTGAAACCGGTAAACGGTGTCGCATTCAAACCGCAATTACTGCGTTTGGACGGTAACTCGCAAGAGGTGAAGATACCGGTCGAACTGCGTGATATGCCGAACTTTTTCATCGAAGCGGTAACGGTGTCCGGCGGCGATGTTGTGACGGAAGTGAAAGAGATTGTCGTGCCGCCGCAACAAAAAGTTTTGAATGTTGAGGTTAAACCGAGTTCCGAAACGTACAAGCCGGGCGGCAAGGCGAAAGCGGAATTGACTGTGACCGACATAGACGGTAAACCGATTGTCGGTCAGGTGACGGTTTCGATTTACGATAAGTCTGTTGAGTATATCAGCGGCGGTTCGAATGTCAACGACATAAAAGAGTTTTTCTGGAAGTGGCGGCGAACTCATTATCCGAATACCGAAACGAGTTTACTGAAATATATTCAGAAATTTTCTGAACCGGAAAAGCCGTCAATGATGATGCTCGGTGCGTTCGGTAATTATCCATCAAGAAACTCTTTTCCTAGTAGCGGCGGTTATGGCGATGCCATTTCCCTTAACAAATCTCGTTCATTGTCAATGGATGCAGTTAGTACACGGGCTTTTAATACACCGGCTTTGCCTTCGGAAGTGGGTTTGTCAGTGATGAATTCGGGAGTGCAAGAAAGTGAATCGGTAATGACTGCTTCAGAAGATATTCCGGCGGGCAGTCCGCTTGTTGAACCGACCATTCGGAAAAACTTTGCCGACACCGCGTACTGGAACGGCGCAATCAATACAAACGCCAACGGTATCGCGCAAATCGAACTCGATATGCCCGAATCGTTGACGACGTGGAAAATCAACGTATGGTCGATGGCAACTGGTACGCGGGTTGGTTACGGAAACGCGGAAGTTGTTACACGGAAGGACTTGCTAATCCGTATGCAAACGCCGCGTTTTCTTGTTGAAAAAGATACGAGCGTTTTCTCGGCGAACGTTCACAATTATCTCGCGGCAGATAAAGATGTAAATGTTTCGTTGGAACTCGACGGCAAAATGTTGGTCGCGAACGATTCAAAATCAGTCGCGGTAAAAATTCCGGCGAGCGGTGAGAAGCGTGTTGATTGGACGGTCGAAGCGAAGACGGCGGGTGAGGCGGTTGTGCGGATGAAGGCGTTGACCGACGAAGAATCCGACGCGATGGAGAAGACGTTGCCTGTTTACGTTCACGGAATTTTGAAACAGGAATCGTTCTCGAATTATGCCGCGCCGGAAAAAGATTCGGCAACGATAACGTTCAACGTACCGGCGGAGCGGAAGCCGGAGCAGACGAAGTTGACGGTGCGTTTTTCGCCGACGTTGGCTGCGTCAATGGTTGACGCGCTGCCGTACCTGACCGATTATGTTTACGGCTGCACGGAGCAAACGCTCAACAGATTTTTGCCGACGGTGATAACGCAAAAGATTCTGTTGGATATGAATGTTGACTTGAATAAGTTGAAAGATTTGAAGACGAACCTCAACGCGCAGGAACTCGGCGAGAATCGGAAATCGGCGTTGGCTCGTCAGTTTGAGAAATCGGAGAAAAATCCGGTTTACGATGTTGAGCAGGTTCGCGATATGGTGTCGAACGGCGTTGCAAAGTTGGCTAATATGCAGTGCAGTGACGGCGGCTGGGGTTGGTTCAGCGGTTATGGCGAATACTCGTATCCGCATACAACGGCGGTAGTTATTCACGGTTTACAACTTGCGAAACAGAATGATGCCGCGGTTGACAACGGCGTTATCAGCCGCGGTGTAGAGTGGCTGCGGCTTTATCAGAGTAAGCAGGTTAAACTGTTGAAAAACGGCGAGTTGCCGGAGGAAGAACGTAAAAATAAAGATTACAAAACAGCGGCGGACGCTAACGACGCGTTCATCTTTATGATACTTGCGGACAACGATTATATTGACGACGCAATGAAAGATTTCCTCTGGCGTGATAGAGGGAAACTGTCGTTGTACGCGGTTGCGATGTTTGGTATCGCTTTGGAAAAGATGAAAAACGAAACGGTGAAGGTTGCCGAATGTATCAAAATCATCGAACAATACCTAGTACAAGATGACGAAAACCAAACGGCGTATCTTGATTTACGACGTTACAACGGTTGGTGTTGGTGGGCGTGGTACGGCAGCGAGTACGAAACGCAAGCGTATTACCTGAAACTGCTGGTGAGAACGAATCCTAAAAATTCGGTTGCGCCGCGTTTGGTAAAATATCTGCTTAACAATCGCCGTCACGCGACACATTGGAATTCAACCCGCGACACCGCAATTTGTATTGAAGCGTTTGCAGAGTTCCTGAAAGCGACAGGTGAGACAAGTCCGAACGTGACAGTTGACGTTGTGTATGACGGCGCGGTAAAAAAGAGTGTTGCGATAACACCGGAAAATCTGTTCACGATAGATAACACGTTTGTTCTCGAAGGTGACGAAGTGAGTAGCGGCGCGCACAAAGTAGAATTGCGAAAGAAGGGTAACGCACCGCTTTACGCGAATGTTTACGTAGAAAATTTCACGTTGGAAGACCCGATAACGAAGGCGGGATTGGAAGTGAAAATCGAGCGGCGGATTTACAAATTAGTGCGTGACGAATCCGCGACAACGCAAGTAACGGGCGGACGCGGGCAGGTGGTTGAACAGAAGGTAGAGAAGTACAAACGGGAAGAATTTCCGTCGCAGCAAAGCGAGTTCAAGTCCGGTGATTTGGTAGAGATTGAACTAATCGTTGAAAGTAAAAACGATTACGAAAGTTTGCTGATAGAAGACTTGAAAGCGGCGGGACTGGAACCGGTAGAAAATCGCAGCGGCTACAATGGCAACTCAATGAATGCCTACGTAGAATACCGCGACGAACGGACATCGTTCTTCGTGTATCAACTACCACGCGGAAAACATTCGCTAACATATCGCCTCAGGGCGGAACAACCCGGCAATTTCAGTGCGCTACCGGCAAAGATAGAAGCAATGTACGCACCGGAATTGAAAGGTAACTCGGATGAGAATAGGGTGAAGGTGAATGATTGAGAGCCATTAGTAGAGACGTTGCATTCAATGTCTCTACTATTTTTGTCTTATTGTTTTAGACCAGAAATGGCGAAAAATGGTATGTCTAGTAAATGCGAAATAAATGGTGTTGCGCACAGAGACACGGAGTTCACAGAGGGATTGTTTTTATTTTCGATTTGGGATTTTGTGTATCAAAACAAAATCTAAAATCATTTAGTTTCTTCGTGTCCACCGTGCCTTCGTGCGCAACACCATTTATTTTTCATTTCTTTTACAGTTTGAGTCTCTGTAACCAAACCTGCATCACGACACAAACAATTCAATCGTGTTCGGTACATCAAAAATACTGCTAGGAAATATTCATAAATAGTTATGCAAAATTGACATTGACACGTTATGAATTTTTTTATAATATTA
>JAITST010000356.1 GCA_031287585.1 Planctomycetaceae bacterium
CACGACCTATTTTCTACGGAACATCTGATTGTCGAAAACAAACGAACAGCCGTTACAGAGAATCCGCAACCCGTAACAAAGAGACTTTTCAACAATTCTGGAAACAACGTTTTTATTCCGATTCCAAAAACACCCACTGGAATAGCGGCAACAGCCAAAGGTAAAATCAAACAGCGGTTCCGTCCAAACAACGCCCCGATTTGCCGATGAAAAACAATCAGAATTGCTCCAAGCGTTCCGACGTGAAGAAGAATGTTAAGTTTAATAAAGTCGGAAGCGTCGGTAGTCAGAGGTTCACCAAAGTGAGCGATTAAATTCTCAACCAAAACCAAATGTCCGGAAGAACTAATAGGCAAAAACTCAGTAATCCCCTGAACAATCGCCAAAATAACAACCTCAAAAAATTGTAGCACGATAAATTGTCCCGAATAAAAAGTATGAAATATAAAAATTGTTTCTAATGAGCAACGACCACAGTTTAGCATATTAAAAACAAAGTGACAAGTACGCCGCGATTCCTAAAACGTGTGACCGTGTGAGTAAGGGGGTTATCAAGATTCAGCCCCTTGCGGGGCAATGTGAGTGCGTAATTTTCAATCGTGTTCGGTATATCAATTTTTACTTCTCATCGGCAATTCAACACAGAAAGCCGTACCGCTTTTCGCGTTTGATTTTACTGTTATCTTTCCGCCGAGTTGTTGGGTGATTCTCCATGCTTTTGATAGCCCGAATCCCAGACCGCGTCCGGCATCGCGTCCGCTGAAGTACGGGCAGAAGATTAATTGGCGGATTTTTTTGGGGATTCCGTTACCGTTGTCGCTTACCTTGAACGTTATGAATTGTTCGTCATTACGGGTTGTCTGTTCACATTTCAAACAGATACGTCCGTCCCGCATCGCTTCCATTGAGTTCTTACAAAGTGCGTCTATGATAACACGAATCTGTGTCGGGTCTGAAACCATTTGAACATTGTCCAGCGATTCCGCTTTTAGTTCAAACGTGATACCGTTTTCGCTACAACGTTGCGTTTGAGCGTTTGCAATTTCAGTCAAAAACGGCAGCACGTCGAACGTTTGCGGTTGCGGAACCGGCGGACGAGCAAACAAGCGGATGTCGGCAATCATCTCGTAAGCACGACGAACTTGTGCCATAATAACCGCGAGCGAACGACGCGAATCATCGTCCGCCGCCCGCGAGAGCAACTGTTGCGCACGTCCCGAAATTATCGCGAGCGGGTTGTTCAACTCGTGTCCAACCCCAGCCGCAAACTCCGCCAACGCATCAATCTTATGCCGTTCCAGTTCGTCAAGTTCGCCGTTGTCCATCAACTCAATACTCTCTTGGTTTAACTTTTCCCTGCACGCGACTCGGCAAACCTTGTATTCGCAGGAAGCCGGTCGCGTCGGTTTGGTTGTACGCTCCGCCGCCTTCCATCGTCGCAATGCCTTCGTCGTAGAGCGAGTTCGGACTTTTTCGCGACGCGATACTTATGTTACCCTTGTAGAGGTTTAACGATACTTGTCCTGTTACCGGCTGTTGAGCGTTATGGATGAACGCCATCAACGCTTCCATTTTCGCGTGATACCAGTAACCGTAGTAAACCAGCTCCGCAACTTCCGGCGCGAGGCGGTCGCGTAAGTGCATCAGGTCACGGTCTAACGTTAGTTGTTCGACGTAACGGTGAGCGTCGTATAATACTGTCATACCGGGCGACTCATATACGCCGCGGCTTTTCATACCGACGAACCGGTTCTCAACCATATCAATAAGTCCGATGCCGTTACGTCCCGCAATTTCGTTCAGCGTCTTGACAACCTTGAACGCCGACAGTTTTTTACCGTTCACTTTCACCGGAACGCCCGCGGCGAAATCAATCACGACTTGTTCAACTTTGTCCGGTGCCTTCTTCGGTGTCACGCTCATTCCAAACTCAACACTGTCAACGCCGTCAATGTCGAGTTTTTCAAGTATGCCCGCTTCGTAACTTATATGAAGACAGTTTTCGTCAGAACTGTACGGTTTTTTGATAGACGCTTTTACCGGAATTTTTTTCTCGTTACAAAAATTTATCATCGCGGTTCGTCCCGGAAACTTGTTGCGGAACTCTTCCATCCGCCAAGGCGCGATGATTTTGATGTCGGGATTCAACGCTTCGGCAGCCAACTGGAAGCGGCACTGGTCGTTACCTTTGCCCGTTGCACCGTGAACGAAGTATTCCGCGCCGACTTCACGGGCAACCTGAAGACATACTTTTGAAATGAGCGGGCGGGCGATTGACGTACCGAGAAGATAAACGCCTTCGTACTTCGCTTGCCACTGCAAAACAGGAAACGCGAAATCGCGGCAAAGTTCTTCTTGTGCGTCGATTAGGTGACACGACTTCGCGCCGATTTTCAGTGCCTTCTCCTTGATCGCCTTACGGTCTTCGCACGGTTGCCCCAAGTCAACATAAACACAATGGACATCAAATCCCTGCTCAATAAGCCAACCAACTAAAACTGAAGTATCCAGCCCGCCGCTGTAAGCAAGTACACATTTTTTTTTCATAGTTATAAACCTAAATAAAGATTGTTGATGATGTGAAACAAACAACGTTTCACGTTTGTTTTCCGTTCTCTCGTTTACCGCGTCTCCATCTCATCAATATACCGCCGTAACCGTTCTAACTCATCCGTCACACTTCGCAGTTTCAGCATATTCTCCACCCGTTTTAATAGTTCCAGTTTGTGTACCGGCTTACTCAAATAATCGTCGCAACCTGCTGTAACCGCACGTTCGATGTCGCCAAGTTCGCTCAACGCCGTTACCATCAGAACCATAATTCCCTTCGTCGCGGGATTCGCCTTCACTTGTTCACAGACCTCGAATCCCGACAATTTAGGCATCATTATATCCAGCAAAATCAAGTCCGGCTGAAACTCCGCGACCTTCTCCAACGTCTCCGCACCGTCAGCGGCATACGTAATCTCGTAATCAAAATCCGATAGGTACGCATCAAGTAACTCGACATTGACCTGATTGTCGTCCGCGATAAGTATTCTTGGTTTTTCCATAGTAATTAGTTGCTTTTGTTTGTTACGTTTACTCGTTGTCGCCGTGCGATTTTAATTGTGCGGCAATACGCAGGTTTCTTGCTTTCATTTGTGCGTCTTCCGCTTCGTTGTGCAGACCGACACTGATGTAGTACGAACTCAAAATCGAAAAACCGAACGAATCGTCGGGAGCGAGTTCGCAGTATTTTTCCGCGTACTTTATCGCGTCGTCGGGTTTACCGATTTTCTGATTCCACGCCGCAAGAGCCGCCGCTGCCAACGCGAACGTTGGCGACGTTTCGTGAAGTTTTAACATCTGTGCAATCGCGTCGTCGTACTGACCCGATTTCCAAACCGTGACTATTGCGTCATATTGTTCTGTTGTAGATGGCATTTATGATAGTGAAATGAAAATTGTTATTGCAAAACTGTCAAACAGGAACAGAAAATTATCGCAGGAATTACGGTGTTGTCAAGGGATGTATCTGATACGGTTGAAAATGGGGGCGTAAAAATTAGTGGGGGGATTTTATTTTTACACCCCCTAAACGAAAGACATCTTCTGAAAACCTATTGATTCAAAACAGTAAACCCCTTAAAATTAGGAACTTGTTAAATGAAATGACAGAGTTTTTAGAGGTGCCTTTCATTTTTCCATGTAGGTTTGGTTACGGCTAAATCACAATACAAACAATTTTCAATCGCGTTCGGTATAGATGTTAGAATATCTCCGTCTGGTTCGTTTCTCACACACACTCTTTGCGTTGCCGTTTGCGTTGCTCGGCGCGTTGATGGCTGTTGGTACTAACCTTTACGAAACACCGGCGGTTTTGCCGCGTATCGTTGACTTCGCCGGCGTTCTGCTTTGTATGGTTTTTGCCCGCTCTACCGCGATGGCTTTCAACCGGATTGTTGACCGCAAGTTTGATGCCCGGAATCCGCGCACCGTTTCGCGGCACTTGCCCTCCGGTAGGTTGAGTGTTTGGAATGTCACCGTGTTTACAGTTATTTGCGCGGTTGGTTTTGTCGTATCCACTTTGTTGTTTCTGCCAAACGTTATCCCGATAATTTTTGCGGTGCCGGTATTGGCGTTTTTGTGCGGTTATAGTTTTGCGAAACGGTTTACGTGGTGTTCGCATCTTTGGCTTGGTTTGTCGCTCGGCTTGTCACCGTTCGCGGCGTGGGTTGTGTTTCGCAGCGAGTTGATACCGGTACCGTTACCACCGTTGTTGTTATGTTTGGCGGTTATGTTCTGGACGGCGGCGTTTGATATTATCTACGCTTTTCAGGATAAAGAGGTTGACATACGCGAAAACTTGTACAGTATTCCGCGTGTTTTTCGTACTTATGCCGCATGGCGGCTTGTTGTTCTGTTTCACGTTCTTATGATTGCTTGTTTGCTATTTATTCCGCAGACATTTCCGTTGTTTGGAAATATATGGTACTTCGGTGTGGCGATTGTCGCACTGATTCTTGCGGGTGAACATTGGACAGTTGTACCGCACGAAATTTTCATACGACCGTTTCTATTTTGGGGAAGACACTTAGATAACGATATAAATTGGAGAGGTGAGCCGGAGATAGATTTGCGGCGGATAGATGTCGCGTTTTTCAAACTCAACGCGATTGTATCGTCGGGGATGATGGTTGTCGGGATTTTGGATTTGGTTTGGTAAATGCTCGACCACGAGAAGAATTTTAGACTTCAATATATGCAAATTATTGAGAGCGGAAAGTTTGTATCACAAACAATTTAAAATCATAAATCTAAAATTCTTCTCGTGTTTTCGTGGCGAAAAAACGTAAACGGAATCAGTATCCCCCAGCCGCCTTTGCGGTTGTCCCATCGCAAATCGCCGGCGTACTCGAACCATTAACGCCCAACCGATGACAACCCATCGCGACAAACATCTCCGCCCGCTGCGTGTCGCGTATTCCGCCCGACGGTTTTACCTTAATTCGTCCGGCAGCGGTTTTCAGCATACACTCTACCGCTTCGACTGTCGCGCCTTCGCCGTTGAAACCGGTAGAAGTCTTGACAAAATCTGCTTTCGCTTCGATACAAATTTCGGTAGTCTTCGCGACTTGTTCAGGCGTAAGTTGCGCGGTCTCAAAGATGACCTTGACAATAACACCCTTGCCGTGAGCGGTTTGAACAACAGATTCAATGTCGCGGCGAACCTCGTCCCAAAGACCGCTCTTTATCCATCCGTAATTCGCAACCATATCAATTTCAGCAACTCCTTTCGCAACATACAAAGCCGCCTCCGCGACTTTCGATTCCGTGCAGTGAGTACCGTGCGGAAACGCAAGAACACAAGACACCGCAGTATCTGTTCCCTTCGTCAATTCGACAGCCAAATCAATATCACAAGGACGAACACAAACAGTGCGTACCTTGTACTTGACACCTTGCCGTATCCAATCCGCCGCCTCATCACGAGTCAAATCAGGTTTCAAGACAGCGTGGTCAAGATAACGATTAATAGTTTCAGACATAAAAATTTTTTTCCTAACGTTTGTTAAAGGGTTAAATAGTTTTTGAAAAAGTATCATCAGCCGTAAAAGACACAACCGCGTGTCTCTACGGGATTATTCATCTGTATCGTTTACCGTCATTCTCTCCGCTCTATCGTCGCTCTCGATTGGCAAACCGTATTCCTCGCCGAGCCAATTCGCCGCGTCAATTTGTTTACAACGCATCGAACAAAACGGCAACTCCGCCGCAGGTAAATCAGTCGAAAAAACTGTATCGCAAATCGGGCAATGTATGTCGGGCATTTGATTGTAAATGATAGTTAATGAGGCAACAGACCATCGGTTTTAACCGACGGAGACAGTCAAATTTCAATCGTGTTCGGTATAAATTTATATTACGGGTTTTCAACATCCAATCAAAATAAAAACTACCAATCAGGATTCGGTTGCGGCATCACCACCGCCTTGCTCTTCTTCTGCAACTCTACTAATTTCTGCTTCGCGGACTGAACACGCTCTTTGTTCGTCAGAACTTCTAACGTCATCTCCATCGTGTATGATTCACCCGGCTGGAGTTTTACTACGCGACCGCGTTCTTTTTCGTGCGAGTGCGAATTTGGAAAATTCGTTGACGGCTCAATGCCCGTAACGTAGCCGTTACCGTCCTGCAAGCGGCTTTTCCAAACCATAAAGTACGGCAGATGCTCATGGACAAACGACAACAGCAATCCGTGTTCGCCCGCCGCGTCAATCAGCATCGCGTAAGATAAACCGTTACTGTCGGCAAACGGGTCAACGAAGTAAACGACTTCTTCCGAATTCGCGTCTTCAGGGTCGCAACGATTCCACGCGGCAATCTCGCGAGCCGCTTGTTCGGTTCGCGGTGCGAGTCTGTCGAACGGAACAACGATTTCACTACCGGCACCAATGAACGGCATACCCGTATTGATGTGGTACAACATTTGGAACTCGCTCGGCAGGTGAAATCTATTCGTGACCGTATCGCGAATCGTGAACGCGGTCGAGTCGGGACGCATAAAGTACGACGCGGTCAGTTCGAGATTTTTGAAGAACAACCGCGATTCCTTCACCGTTCCCCGCAACTCTATTGAACCGTCGTCTTCAATCAAAGTTTCAACGCGGCTTGCGGGCGTGTTCGCGATTTTGCCGTGTAAACCGTAACGCAGTTGCCCGTTCGCGTCAAACTCCGGCGCCCCGTTACTCTCCAAACCGCAACGCACAATCCACTCGCAAAAACCGTCAAGCCAACCTAACCCTGACGGGTCACAAAGCGGCACAAACGACGGATGAACAGGTACCGAAGCGGGCGAATTCCAACCGAGTTTGATTGTCTCACCTGCAACGCCGCCGTCAGCCGGCACCTTACATTCACCTTTCCAAACGCCCATCCCGCGTGTAGGAACGATGGTAAGAGAAAGTTGGTTATTATCAAGACGCACCAAACTAACTCCGTCTGCCCGTGCGTCGTCAATAGTATCAACACACACGCGGCACTTGTCACCGTCAGACGTGAGTATTTCCGGTACAAAAACTAAATTACGCTCGTTTTGCTGCAAAGTAAAATGTTGGGTCATAGTAGTTGGATAGTTGATGAGGAGTGATAACGGTTCAAACAGGACAACGATGATACACGAAAACGGTAAAGATTTCAAGCGGCACGGTCAGTATATTAAAATCTAAAAATTTTCTTCCTTCGTGTATTCGCGGTTAAGAATCAAAACACAACAACCGGTAAAATAACGTTGTAAAAAATTACAACGAATTTTACCGGTCACTGTGCTTCGTTAATCGAATCGCGTCTATTGCAGACGCAACTGATTACGAATTTAGAGCGGAATCTTTGAGTGCTTTGAGCGGTCTGATCTTCACATCGTTACGAGCCGGTTTTGCCGGAAGGTCACGAATAACACCAAGAACTTTTACACCCTTCTGAGCCGGTTTTGCCGGAATACGCCGTTTGACAACTTTGAACAGCCCCGGCAAAATGAACGCACCCGTTCCTTTTTTGCCAACGCTCTTCTTAATCAACTCGCCCAGCGCATCAACTACCGTACCTACGTCTTTTTTCGACAGACTGGTTGTTTCCGCGAGTTCGAGGATGATTTGCGATTTCGACAACGATTTTGGAGATGGTTTCTTTTCAGAACTAGCCATTAAGTCCTCCTTGTCCTTTCTTGTTCGAGAGAAAACTTATCAACTGTGCGAACAAACGGGCGCGGTCAAAACCAAAATGACCGCCGCTATCTTTGTAAAAATCCCGCCGCACAGAGGGTCCCTCTCGCATTCTCACAAATATCTTGACATGATTACAAAATCTGTCAAGTGTTACAGCCCGCATTTTCCGCACATTTGGGCAATTTTTCCCAAAAAAGTTCAAAAAAATACCCGTTTGGACGGTTTTTCGACAAAAAACGGAGAAAAAAAGGTCGCGCACGGGGGCACGGAGTACACGCGAAATAAAAAAATTTGTAAACGTTTACGAATAGTTTTCACCACGAAGACACGATGGCACAAAGAAAGAAAAGAATTTTAGATTTATGATTTTCGATTTTGTAAAATCAAATCTAAATCACAAATCTAAAATCTAAAATATCTATTCCAGTATTGAAATCACATTCGATTTTGTTACAATGTTTTCTGTCTTTCCCGATTGACTATTCCGTTTTTCATATCGAACTTGAGGTTTTTTTATGCGGTTTTTGTTTACAATTGTTGTTTACCTTTTTATTTTGAGTTTTGCTTCTGGTCAGGTTACTGATAAGCAGGCGTTGTTGGATAAAGCGTCTGGTTTTTTGATTTGGTTTCGTGAGGCGGATAACAACGACTTGCGGGCGGGGTTGCGGGTTACGGATTTTCGTAAACGGATTACTCCGTTTGAACTCGTTCAGGCATCGACGCTGCTCGCTGGTGCTAAACAAAACGATACTGCGAATATGCTTCTTGACGTGTTTCCAAAACTTGAAGCGTCGCCTTATGAGTGCTATGAGATTGTTGAACAATTATCCGATAACGGTCTGGATACGTTAAATGTCGGCGGGGCGGAGCATCCGTTGCTCGCTGCGTTACGTCGAGACGCTGACGTTTTTATGAAGACGTTACTCACGCCTGCGGAGAAAGTCGCTCTGTACAACGACCCGCAAACGCCGGTCGAAATTATGAACGCGGTTGTTATTCTCGCTGGTACGCCGCACCCGCAGATTGCGCGTAGTTATCTGAAAAAGTTTAACGCACTCGAATTGTCAAACGAAGACGCGGCGGCGATTGTTGATTCGGTTGGTTCTACGATACTCGCTAGTATCGCGGTCAACGGCGAGTTCGCGCCGATGGCGAATACGGCGATGCAAAACGTTTTCGCGAAGGCACGCGAGTATTGGGCTGAACCGCAAAGCATCAAAGACGCGATTGACCGAATCGCGGGCAGTGAGATAAAAACGTCTGATAGCGATGTTACTGTCGTTTGGCGAGGCGGCGAGTTGTCGGTGCCGATGGTAATCGAACGTTTCGCGACAGCAAGCGACGACGAAGCGAAGGAACTAATCGCGCTGCTCAAATCGCTCGGTAAAAAATCGTGTGACGCTGTTGTCGAATCGTTGCGCAGTGATAACGAAAAAGTTGTTCAATACGCCGCGCAAGCGTTACACGCAACACTACCTGCCGAAGATTTGCCGCAAGTGTTCGCGTTGGCACTCGACGAAAAACGCGGAGAGAAACTACGCGAAATCGTTGGCGGTTTACTCAAAGACAAATCTGGTACGTTGCCGCCGCGCGACCTCGCCGCGAAACAGTTATACAACATCGCACTCGACTACCGTAATCACCGCCGGATTCTGAACTACGACGAAAACGGCAACACTTCGTTTTGGAAGTACGACGATAGCGGCGAAAAACTAGTGTGGGCGGAGTTACCGGTAACGGCGGCGTACCGCGAGTTCACACTTCGTTACGCGAAGGACGCGGCAGCAGTAGCACCGGACGCGCCGACGATAAAACGTTTGTACATCGAGATGTTGTTTGAACTTGCCGCTCACCGCACCGCTCCGTTCCAACCGGCGGAAGGTGATTTGGTTGCGTTACAGGACGAGTTGAGCAAGTTAGATGCCGATGTTGAAACGATTGAACAGGTACTTGCGGAGGCGAACAACGCGAAACAGTTTGGCGCGGCACAAGTCGCGGCGATGTTGCTTGGCGAGATGGGGACGGCGGAAACGTTGTTCTATGACAATAACAACGCTGTCGGCAACAATGTTGCCAATGGTCGTAACAATCGTAACAACGCTGCGTCACGGACAAACAAAATCCGCCCGCTCGTCGCTGCGGTTGCGTCGCCGAATCGTCACGTTCGTTACGCGGCGTTGAAGTCGATAATGAAGTTGTCACCGGAAAAGCCGTACTACGGACGAAGTTTTGTTGCCGACGCGATGCTGTGGTTCGCGCGCGGCGAGGGTGACGCGAAGATTGTTTCGGCGGCACCGAAGCACACGGACGCATTGAAGATTGCGAACTTTGTTTCGGCGCAGGGCTACAATGCGGAGACGGCGACGACGAGTGCGGAGGCAATGAGGTTGGCGGCTGCGTCGCCGGATTTTTGTTTCGTCGTGATTGATGATAGTTGTAAGACACCGCCGCCGGAAGCGATTGTACGTGAGATGCGAAACGATTGCAGAACGCACGATTTACCGGTTGCGATTCTGACGTTGCAGCGGAATAAGTTACGTGACGCGGTGGTACAGACACCGCTTGAATGGCAGTCGCTAGCCGAGCGAACGTCGCCCGAAAGTCCGTTTGCTCACTCGCTTTCGATATACTATCCGCCGCCGCAAAACGCGGACGATATGAAGTTCATCACGGACGACTTGTTCTTCAAGACAAGTACACACCCGACTGCCGCGACGTTGCGTCTGGCACAGGGGCGTGAGGCGTTGGGCTGGATAAAGGAAATTGTCGCGGCGCGTAAGGCGGGCGAGCAAAGTTTGTACGATTTTGAAAATCTGGAAACGGTGACAATGAAGGCGTTAAATTCGACAACATTGTTTCGGCAAGGATTAGAATTGGCGGCAGTAATCCGTTCAGCAGCGATGCAGATACGTCTCTCCGAGATAGCAAGCCAACAAACGCTAGACATAAAATTACGCCAACTAGCGGCGCAAAAGTTCGGAGAAAGCATAGAACGCAACGGAATTCTCCTACGCGGCAAACAACTACAAAATCTATACGACCGCTACAACGCCTCCGAACAAGAATCGAAAGATTCGCAAGAAGTGCTAAGTGCGTTACTAAACGCGGTAGAAAAGAAGACGTTTAAGAAATAAGAAATAGGATGCCTTATTAACCATAGGATTTATCCTACGGTTGTTTAGCAAACTCGTTAATTCGCTGCATCTCCCGTCTATTTCTGAACTAACCAATAA
This sequence comes from Planctomycetaceae bacterium, assembly GCA_031287585.1. Taxonomy (GTDB): domain Bacteria; phylum Planctomycetota; class Planctomycetia; order Pirellulales; family Thermoguttaceae; genus UBA8133. Next base: position 10,940 of record JAITST010000356.1, read on the forward strand.
TTTAGTAAATTTACGTAATGTTTTCCGCGCGTTGGAAATATTCTGTTTTTTATCTTTCTCAATTATCTTTCTCAATAACTAAAACCACTTTACGCGCCAGTCGGGGGCGCAGTTTAGGTGATTTATCACGGGAAACCGCTTCTGATACAGTTACCGATTCGAAGGTGTCCAAAACTTTTCGAGTCCTCTCGCACTGTGATTATCTCTTTGATTTGAGCGTTCTGCTCGTTTCGTTTTTACATTCATTTTCGCGTCTCGGGTACCTCTGCGCGTACCGAGAGATTTTCACAGGCGGATTTTTGGTACTACTACAAATACAAAACAAAATCAAAATATCGCCCCGTAAGAACGCAACACCCCGTCGGTTAAAACCGACGGCAATGTTATACCAAACACGATTGAAAATTACGCAGTCCGATAGGGGCTACACACTTAACGCAATTTTCAATCGTGGCAAGTATAACAAACATGCAAAATCAAATCTTCTACCAGCGAATCAAACCGCCGATATATCCGACCGACTGGAACGGTGTTCCGTCGCGGTCTATGTATGCGTTGCCTGTGAATCCGGCGAACAGGTCAGACCTTTTTGTCACCGCGAACGAGCCGCTGATATTGACAGTTAAAATTTCACGACCTAAGTCGCTGCCATATACCGTGCTGCTTTTATACTCCGCCGGTGTGACGGGGGCGGCATGATCCACTACCTTAGTAACACCCGTTACACTTGCCTTCAACGTGTTGTCGTTCAAATCATACGAGTAGAACAAACCGCCGTTCAACTTCACACGCTCCCGCTCGAATTGAAAATCACTACCAAAGCGAAGGAACATTTGCGTGTAACTCAAACCGTTGTACCGAACCGCGTTCGCGTGAGTACCTGCCTTGAAACCAGTCTCTGACGTTGCGTCAACATTGTTGACATACACATCAACGCCGACAGCCGGTCTGAAACTGAAATTGGACGTGCGATAAAAACGCTTTCCAAATTCGAGATTTCCTTCGATTGTTTTACCGTTAAACGACGCTAAACGCGGATTCCTGCCAGCGAGTGTCCAACGATTTGAGTCATAACCTTGCCATCCAAAGTTCACAACTCCGCGAAAATCCGCACCTCTGCTGAACACGTGAGCCGCGTAAACTCCGACGTAGGCATCGTCGGATTCGACACTGTTCTGACCAGCGTCAGCGGTTGCTTTCTCATAGCCGCCCAACACGCCGAGTTGATTATTATTCGTGCGAAACAAATCAAACCCCAACTGTACACCGTTGCTGTTTATGTTCCAATCCGTTTCGAGCGTGTTGCTATAATACTGGTTGGCGCGTCCAACATAATTAAACCACACCGAACGTGTTTTGCCGTTTTTCGACGCACTGTTAGAGCCATCGGGATAATCACCGCACGGGTCACATTCTGACTGTCCCAAGAACTTCAATTTCGGATTAACAAGCCGCGCACGACCGGAAATAAAATGGTCTTGAACCGCTTGGTAGCCAGCGTTAAAGTTGTGAAGTGAAATCAACGCCAAGTAACCATCACCAATTTTCACACTGGCAGCGGTACCAGTCTTCTCGATATTGTTGTTGACCTTTTCATATACCGAGAACGAATCACGGACTTCGATATTGCCATTGAAGGAATTTGTACCATCAACTTTCAATGCTAATTCGTCATCACCAAAGATAGCAATTTTACCAGTACCAGTCAAATCACCGCCAACGAGATTGTCTTTTACTGAATTAATTGTGAGAGTACCTTTATCAACGGCAAAATTACCGTCAACATCAAATCCGCCGAGTAAGGCAAGTTCGCCGTCGCCTTTTTTGGTAACATTCCCGCCAACGACAATGCCGTCATTATCCGTGATTTTACGTCCGGCGGCTGCGTCAAAAGTGACATTACCCCAAGAGGTAATTGAATTTGTTGCCGCTTTTCCCGCACCAACTTTAACCGTGTTTCCGTCAAAGAGAACATCGCGGTTCACTGATTCAATAGTCAATTCGTTATCGTTCGCAAATATTGCACCACCCATCGCGTTAGTATCACCTTCAACCTTGTTACCGATAAAGTTGACATCGGTTAGGGTCACTTCGATTCCTGTACTATTACCATAACCCTCGAGCCAAAGACCACCGCCAACTGCGACATCATTGAAAATTAAGGGATCATCATCGGTAGATTTAGCCAAGTTACCAATGATGTCTATGTTCTTGATTGTGACAAAGCTTTTTGCACCAGAAACTTGATTGAAAATAGCAATACCACCGCCGACAGCATTACCCGATTTATTTGCCAGTACAGTGTTATCACCGATTACAGCAGTGTTTTTTCCATCAATGTCAATACTTGCAAAATTCGCCAATGTCAGACCACCACCGTAAGCGTCACCAATACCACCTGTATTATTTGCATATGCTTTGTTGCCTTTTATGCTGACGTTGTTAAGTACCGCCTTAACGTTCCCGATGTTAGCAACCGTACTGTTATTGAGATTTAATCCGCCACCGCCAGCGTTTAATCCTGACACACCGCCAATACCAGTACCATCGGCAACTACTTGGTTCTTATAGAAGTTACTGTTTGTGATAGTGACTGTTTGACCAATGCCAAAATTGTTAATATAACCGCCGCCGCCAAAAGCCATTTTACTTGCTGGTGTATTAGTACCACCAATAGTATCAACCGCACCAAAATGAGTATCATCTATAAACCGGTTTCCGCCAGTGAAGGTCAGGTTTTCGATATTAAGATTTAGTAATCCATTAACGTTTCCAACACCGCGAAACGCAAACACTGAACCATTAGCGGTTGCATCTCCCCCCGGTATGTTACCGCCATTAACATAACTGAATGTTGCCCCCGCAGCACCGCCAGTGAAGGTCAGCGTATCTGCATTTGGATTCACGCTAATCAGTAAATTACTTGTACCCGTCACACCATACGCCGCAAAACCATCAAAAAGTACACCACCTAAACCGGGTATAGCATGATTATCAAAATTTACGGTCGCCTTATCGGTCGTAAAATTAACCGTCACAGTATCAGCGGCGAGGGCATTTCCGCACATTACAGACGTAACTAGCATAGGTAACATTTTTCCCCAAATGTTCGTTTTCATCGTAGGTTTTCTCCTTGTTGGAAGTAGTGATGGAATATATTTTGTTTTTAAGTTAGTGGGACAAGACATCTGTAAGTACAGAATTTCGTCTGTCAACACAACTATAAAATCGCATTCGTTTTATTTGTTTTTCAAACGTTTGGAAAACAAATGATATCAAGTTTCGTAACTAACGGTACTGACCGTCAAAGTAAACGGATTACATTCGCCGTTTTCATACAATTCACGCGCAATACCGTAAAGAGAGGTTTTCGTCCCTGTTACGTGATAGGGATAGATTTTTATTTGTTGTCGAAATACCTTGCCCAATTGTTCAATTGGCGATTCTTTCGTGAAATAGGAAGAGGGAATTTAGAGAGGCTGAGTGATATTTGCCAACACAAAACGGGCTATCTGAACTTATAATTGATATTATAAAACGATTGCAATGATTTTGCGTATTGACTTTGATTACATAACTGAACGCAAAGCGTCACTGATTTCAATTTGTGCCAATAGAAGATTGAAAATTTAGTACCAAATCATCGTTACGCTTTGAATCACAACAAGCAAAAACCGTAAAGATTACTCAATCAACGTAAACATATTGGTAACAGTTGAAAATTAGGTCGTGTCACAGAATTGTTGATGTGATGGTCTCTGTACTTTCCCAAAAATCACAATACGATGTCACCACTTACAATGACTTTGCAAAGTCAAATTTTACATGTAGGTAAGGATAGGTAAGGGTAGTTTTTTGTATTCTATCCTTATCTATCTTTAACTACCTGTGAAAAAAAACTTATTTTTACAAAAAACACCTCAGTAGCAATGGGCGTTCACCCAAACATAACTTCATAACCTCATTGTTGCTCGCCCTAATTCTAAATAAGGTAATGAGGTTATTTTTACGGGCGTACATTTGCTACTGAGGTGTTCTTTAGTAAAAATAAGGTTTTTTGTTTCCTTAATGCGAGTGACCTGCGTGTGGGTCTATCTTGGCACCGGAAGCGTTTTGCATTGCCAGATGTACACGGAATGCTCCTTGTGTTACTACGTATTCGCCAATTGGTAATGCTCCCTCTTTCAGGACTACCGAATTTGTGTCGCGGTATTCTTCTACTACCGTGTGCCTGATGAACGTGTCGTTTTCTTTTACAAACACAACCGACTCGGCTCCATCTTGTATTACCGCGTCCGCCGGCAACACTATTCTCTTTGTCCATACTTCAAGCGGCAACAAAACCTCTAACCGTTCACCCGGACGATAACGCCAAGTTGTAAACTTACGTCCGCCTACTTCGCTTTCGTGTACCGCTTCGTTATCCAGATTTATAACCAAACGTAATGAACGTGTTTGCGGGTCAAGTTCGGGAGCGATATACAACAACTTTAAACCGTCCAAACGTTGCTCTTTTTCATTTCGTTCGCTCGTACCAACCGGATTTAGTATCGCCGCAATCGCCAAATTTTCGTTAAGCACACGATAGATGTACGGCGTTTCGCTTTCCGACGCGTATGCTTCTATCTGCAACTTACAATAGTCGCCGAGAGTTAGCAACGCCTCGCCTGTCGTTACCCGCTGCCCGGTCACAATGTTTATTTGTGAGACAGTCAACGTATGCGGCAAGTCGTCGCATACTTCGTCCGCGTGATGACCGGGTGCTACGACTGGCATCGTACCAATCAACTTGCGGTCATTGATGATGGTCTCGATTTGTTCGTTGTTCAAACCGACAAGCCCCAAACCCTCGCGGGCAGCGGCAACCGAAATCTCGAGGCGGCGCAATTCGTGTTGACGTTCGACCAACGACTTCGCCGCCGCACCGCCCGCGTCAACCGCCGAGCGAAGCCGCTCTTCGTCACGGCGAACAAATTCAAGTTGCCCAACTTGTTCAAGCAAATTCGTTTGACGAGTAATGAGTTCATCATCACTCACACGCAGTTTGCACAACAACTTGCCCGGGTCAACCGACTCGCCCGCCGTTACGTTAATTTCACTTACAACGCTATTCACCGGTGCGGCAACCGCCATCCGCCAATGTTCCGGCTGACCAACTATGCGACCCGGTACACGAATCGTTCGCTGAAAATCGGACAACGACGTTTGAATAGTCTGCATACCGATATTGTTCTGACCATCGCCGCTGATTTCAACGGTTGTCATACCATTGTGCGAGTGATTATGTTCGTCGGCATCACCGCTGTCGTGTTCGTGAGCGGCGTGAGCGTGGTCGTCAACATCGTGTTTGCCGCTACCGTGATTATGACCGTCGTGATTATGACCGTCGTCACCGTGTTCATCGTGACTATGATTGTGACCTGCGTGGTTATGTTCGTCAACGGATTCCGTTTTCGGTAACGAGACCGGTTTGTGCGAACAACCCGCGATAAACATTACGATAGCGAAGAGTGTTATGAAAGAATATAGTTTTGTCATAATTGATAACCTATTTTTTATCTTTGAGTTCGTTCTCTTTCGCAGAATTACGTTCCGCTTGAATACGTTTCGCGCGTTCGAGATTTTCCGCACCGTGCTCACGCAATGCTTCCGCATCTATCTCATCCATTTGACGACGCAACACATCATTCATTATAGAATCCAAACGTGGATTTGCACCTGTATATTGTGTGGCTTGCATAGTATTACCCTTTATCGTTAGTGCCATTCGTGAGTGACTGTTGTCGCAGTTTGCGAATACGGAGAAACATACCACCGAAAAATATGAAACTCCGTTACAAGACAACCTTCATCAAAGTAACTTTTGGCTTCCTCGTGCGAATCAGTGATAAAAACTTTGGTACCATGAAGTACATCTTGTATGTGAAATTCAACAATCTCTTGCGTTTTCATTCTAGTATTATAACAGAATAACTTTGATTAACAATCGCCCAAAAGCCCGTCATTTAACTTCCAATCCGTCCGAAACCAACGCTCCTTCCAACATAAAATGTGCGTTCCAAAATTCTTGCAGACTGTTTAGGTATTCTATTCTTACGCTGTACAATGTTTGTTGCGCGATGAATTGTTGTACCGCGCTGTACTCGCCGTTTTTCATTGACGCGGCTGCGATACGGCACGATTCTTTCGCGTCCGCCAGTATCGACGTTTCGTATGCGGTCACTCTCGAACGTGCCGTCAGGTAACTTGCAAACATCTTTTGAAATTTTTGCGACAACACCATCTCCTGCCGCCGCACGTTATCACAAGCCGCAGCTAGTTCGGCTTTCGCGCGTTGAATGTTGCCCTGATTACGGTCAAAGATTTTAAGCGGAATCGCGACACCAACCGACACTTCCGTCTCCCTCGTATCCGCGTTCCACATCAACGCCGCCGACGTATCAAAATCTATTCCGGCTTCCGCCATCTCACGCCGCAATTTCGCTTGTGCCGTCGCAATCTTCGCGTTTGCCTCGCGGAGTTCGCTACTTGATGCTATTATCTCCACGAACAAATGTTCCGCAATGAACTCGCCCGGCAACTTGTCAATTGTGTCGTCGATATGATACAACGCTTCGACAGGTTTACCTAGCAGCACCGACAACATTTTACACGCCGCGCGATATTCAATCTCCGCATCGCCAAACGCAATTTGTGTACGGCTGAACTGAATCTTTGAATCAAGATAATCGGCTTTCGTTATGCTGCCGTTTTCGTACAGCGACGTATTCGCATCGAAAATCTGTTTCGCGATTTGCAACATCTCGGCGAACAATTTGAGTTTCTGTTCGGCAATCGCGACACGGCAACCCGCGAGTAAAGCGTCGTTGATAATCTTCTGACGTTGCGTATCAAGTTGCCAACCAGCGGCGGCGTGTTCCTTACGGGCAACATCAACCCGTGCGTCACGTTTGTATTTCGGAACAATTTTCTGCGTGAGTTCAACGCCCTGTTTACCAGCGTTGTCACCGTTCATCTCTTCACCATTGTAACCAATGGTAGGATTCGATGGCAAGCCCGCCTGCACACGGTCTCCGTTCAATGCCTGACGCTGACGATAGACATACGCATACGCCGGATTAGATTTCACAGCGTTCTCACGAATTGTCGCGAAGGTGATGGTCTCAGTTGCGGTTGGTAACGTTATAGACAACGCGGTTGACGACGCTTGAACAACAGGCGTTGTTAAACCGTTTGGAGTAATTAGGGCTAATTCCGTATTGTTAGAACGTGTAACGTTTGCAGTCGGCAACAAAATCGCGGATGGCGGTGCGGATGTTACATCAAAACTTGGTTGAACACTAGCGGGTAGAGATGGAACGTTGAACAAGGTAACGGGCGAAGTAGCGGTATAATGGTCATTCGCAACACGGCGGACATCCGTTCGCTCAGTTTGTGCCTGTGTCACGGACAAAGTAAATCCGAACGCAAGCGTTGCAAGTAACACCTTATTCACAACCATCATAAACAATTCAAAATAGCAAAGTCATCGTAAAACAAAATCAAAAACAACACTACACCTCGTATATCGGTAGTAACGGCAAGTATCGTTTCTAACATTTCTTACAGCACGAATAACCTACGCAATATCCGCACTCTTTGCTGTTTTCGCAACTTGCGCAACATCCGCAGTTTCCTTCGTTCGGCTGCGAATGGTCACGACACATTTTAATTGATTACGAGGAACATTTGTCGTACATACAGTTGTTCAGATACCAAAACGGCAGACAGCGTGAACGGTTACTTTGTTTTCCGTTTGTTACAGTTCTGTCTGTTCTGGATTTGTTTCGTCTTCAGAATCGTCTTCTATGTTTATCACGAGTTCTTCGCGGAAGACAGGAATTTCTGTTGGGGCTTCTATTCCAATCTTTACTGCGCACGCCGACGCACGGACGACAGTTATGAAAATGTCGTTACCGATTTTGATTCTCTGTCCCGATTTGCGTGTTAGAACAAGCATAAAATCCTTACGAAAATTGAG
>JAITST010000404.1 GCA_031287585.1 Planctomycetaceae bacterium
CAAAATTCCGCGATAACCGCCCTCGCGCAGACTTCGCCAACGCCGTCGAATACTGTGACTTTCACGCAGCCGTCAGTTGCCGCGTCGTCACCAGTCGCGGAAGCGGAAGCGGCGTTGTCGCGAACATTGCCGCCGGAACCTTCGACCGACACCTTGATTGCCTCGCAGCCGACTGGTACAATTAGTCCAACTGTTTCGTCAATGACAGCACTATTACCAAATCAGACGAATCCGGCAACGCAGCCAACGTATCAACGCGCGGAGATTGCGCCGCGTTATGAAAACGCTTACACTGATGCCGCGCCGCCGTTATCAAGTACAAGTACGCCGCGTATTGGCGAGATGTACACCGTTCCGGCTGGTGAGACGTATTGGACAATTTGCGAAAAAGTTTACGGTACAGGTCGTTTGTATCAGGCGTTAGCGCAGCATAACCGTTCGATAGTTTCCGACCCGCGGCAATTGCAGGGGGCAACAATTGAGATTCCGTCGCGTGAAGTTTTAGAACGTTACACGGTGACAACGGTACCGACTACGGGCGCGGCGCAACTGTCATCATACGGCAGTGTGAACGATTCACGTGCCGCAACGCCGCAACCGAACACATCGGTTTCCGCGAATTGGGCATCGTCGTTTTTGTCGCCGTCGAGCAATGCACCTATTGCAAACCGTCAGCAAAATGTAATAATTTACATCGTGCAAGAGGGGGACGATTTGTTCTCAATTGCACAAAACAAACTGGGCAGCGTCGCGAAATACACGGAGATATACGAAATGAACCGTGACAAAATCGACGCAACAAACAACACTATCCGCCCCGGTACGGAACTGATTCTGCCGACATCCGGCGTATATCGGGGAACGCAGCGGCGGTAGTCGCCACTTGCCGTCGGCTTCAGTCAACGGTAAAAAACATTTAACAATTTTCAACATTCCTTTATGTCAAACACTAATCGTCATCCTGCCGGGCTTTGGGTTCTTTTTACTACTGAAATGTGGGAACGTTTCGCTTATTACGCGATGCGTGCCATTCTTGTTCTTTATCTCATCGCTGAGGCAAACAAACAAGGAAACCCCGGATTCGGTTGGACAGGCGAGGAAGGTGAAAAAGCGGCGTATTACCTTTACGGACTTTACACGTCCCTCGTTTATGTCAGTCCGCTACTCGGAGGTTGGCTCGCCGATATGTTTCTCGGACAACGCCGTTCTGTCATTATCGGTGCGATACTGATGGCACTGGGCGAATTTGTTCTCTTTGCAACAGAGATAGTCCGAACAGGCGGCGGAGTGCCGATTACTTGGGCGACTGACCCGACTGCGTTAATCACGTTTTACAGCGGACTGGGCTTAATCATTCTCGGCAACGGATTTTTCAAACCGAATATTAGCGTAATGGTCGGACAACTTTACGAACCCGGCGACCGGCGGCGTGATTCAGCGTTCACCATTTTCTATATGGGAATCAATATCGGAGCGTGTATGTCTCCGCTCGTCGCGGGAACGCTTGCTGATAAATTTGGTTTTCAGTGGGGATTTTTTGCTGCTGGTATCGGAATGTTAGTCGGATTAGCAGTTCAATTGATATTCAGTCCGTTCTTCCTAAAAGGAATCGGAACACTGGCACATCACCGAAAGGACGATGAATTGACGGCTGCCGAAAAGGAAAAACACGAAAAAATGGTTTATGAGCAAAACCGCCCGCTCGTTAAGCAGGATTGGGACAGAATGTTCGTGATAGTCGTTTTATGTGTGTTCGTTGTCGCCTTTTGGCTGACCTTTGAACAAGCGGGGTCGTCGCTCAACGTCTTTGCCGAAAAGAATACTGACCGTCTTGTTCCCGAAGTAATTACAAGCCGAACGGCACTCACGGTAAAAACAAAAGATAAAGAAGGTGTTGTTACGGAAACGAAAGACAATCTCTTCAAAGAAGCCACAGTCGAGAAAAAAGAAGCGGCAAAATCCGCCGAAACCGAAGCGGCGAAAGCAAAACTGGAAATGATGATATCAGAAGCGACGGTCGACGTTTTAGATAAATTTTCGGAGAGAGAAAAATATCCGCAAGTATCAAACAGAGAGAATGCGGAAAAAGCGAAATTAGAAAAGACGAAAGTAATAGTAGAAAAAACGGCGCAAGCAGCGGCAGCAGCGAAGCAAGAGTCGGAGAATCCGCGATACGAAGGACGGCACGTTTTTCCGGCGGCGTGGTATCAATCGGTAAATGCGTTAGGGATTGTGATTTTTGCCCCAATTTTCACTCTATTGTGGAATTTTCTACACCGGCGGGGAATTGAACCCAGCACGCCGACAAAGTTTGCGTTGGGGATTTTGTTGGTCTCGATTAGTTTTTTCGTGATGATACCCGGTGCGATTCAGGCGGCGCACACCGGCGGAAACGCGGCGGCGTACTGGCTTTTGTTCTGTTATCTTTTTGCGACGTGGGGTGAACTTTGTCTTTCGCCGGTCGGTTTGTCGATGATAACAAAACTTGCCCCTGCCCGTTATAGTTCGTTGTTTATGGGTGTGTGGTTTTTGTCGAGTGCGTCGGCGTATTGGCTTGCGGGATATTGTGCGGCTCTTTTTGCGACGGGCGAAGGCGTGAATCTTTTCTTCGGACCTGAGAACGGGCTTGCGGACTTCTTCCTGCTCTTGGCAATTATTCCGGCGGTCGTAGGTCTGATAGCACTGGCGTTTGCTCCGATGTTGAAAAAGATGATGCACGGGATAAATTAGAAAATGTTGTAACCGTTCAAGGACAATTTAAGGTTTCTATTTTCCTTGCCTAAATTCGGTAAACCCCGTGGCTAGCACGGGGCTTACCATACAACAACGCAAAATCAATACACTCAAACCGCTATCCGTAGCGGCGGAGAATCAGATTCTATAAATTTCTAGCCCCACTTGCGTTTCTTTTTATTATCAGTTACGATATTGCTTTGTTTTTGTCGCCCCTGTTTTGGGGTTTTTGTTTCACTTAACATATTGGAAATAACAATGTCTAACGTAGAAGTTCATTGGCACGACCACGCTGTTTCGCGTGCGGAGCGTGAGACTCTTAATGGTAATAAGGGTTGTGTTGTTTGGTTCACTGGTCTTTCCGCTTGCGGTAAAAGTACGATTGCAAATATGCTTGACCACAAGTTGCACAAACTTGGCAAGCACAGTTATGTTCTTGATGGCGACAACGTTCGTCACGGGTTAAACGCAGGCGGCGCGATGTTGAAGGATGCGCACGGAGAAGATTTCGCGAAACGGTTTGGACTCGGATTTTCGGCACAAGACCGTGAAGAGAATATACGTCGAATCGGTGCGGTTGCGAAGTTGTTCTCGGAAGCGGGGCTGATTGCGATAACGGCGTTTATTAGCCCGTATCGTATTGACCGCGACTTGGTGCGAAAGAGTTTGCCCGCTGGCGACTTCATCGAAATTTTTGTCGATACGCCGATTGAGATTTGCGAGAAACGCGACCCGAAAGGGCTTTACAAAAAAGCACGCGCAGGCGAACTAAAAGGGTTCACCGGAATCGACGACCCGTATGAAACGCCGCAAAATGCGGAACTAGTTTTGGACGGCGGTAAGAAGACGGTTGAAGTGCTGGCTGATGAAGTGCTTGCATACTTGCAGGCGAACGGAAAGATTTAACGCTGGTCGTTCAAACAATATCAGTATTGAATGAGTTATTGTTTTACATTGCCTTGACCCAATGACCACATCATTACAACTTTTTGTTCGCGTTAAGCAGGTTGGTAAGCGGAAGCCGATTGTCGAAAATCAGCCGCTGGAAATGACCGGCACTGTTCGGTCGCTGCGTGAACTGCTCACCGAAATCGTTCGGCAGCGGGTCGAAGCGTTCAACGAGCGAACGGAAGCGGGGAATTGGACAAAATACCTGACCGACTTTGACATTGAGGCAACCGCCGAATCCGGCAAAGTCGGTTTTGACGCAAAATATAACGGCAAGGTTCAAAATGCCGAAAAAGCCATCGACACCGCACTGGTTGCTTTCGGCGACGGTCTGTTCCGGGTCTTTCTCGGCGGGAACGAAATCGAATCGCTTGACACGCCGCTCACATTGAAAAACGGCGATGTGCTTACGTTTATTCGATTGACAATGCTTGCGGGACGAACGTTTTAATCAGTGTTTCCTCTCACCCATCAACCAACTTTCAACTTTTTATTTTACGGCGATGACTTCAAACAGCAAAATCGAAACCCTTGTGACCGAAATGAAAAACGCGATTCCGAAACTCAAAGAGGAGAACCGCGAAATTGCCGAGATGTTTTGCTTCAGCATTTCGGCGGATGTCCGTTACAATGCCAACCGCGAATCAAAATTGACACGGCTGCTCGGAGAAGGCAAATCGCAACTGAACGAAGTGTTTTCCGGTTGGCGCGCCGAATTGATTCCGTTTTTGTTCGGTGAAGAGAAAGAAAAGCAAAAACTGTTTGAAAAACTTTGGGAGCGGTTGCCGATCTACTCGTTTCAATGCGGTTGGGGACGGCGTTCTTTCCGCACAAAAAAGCGGACGCTGCTCTATCTTCAGCGCGGAATCAATCTGATCATCACTCTTTCTGAAGTGTTCGCCAATCATTTAACACTGCAAACGTATTTTGAACACGGTATCAAATTGAGAACCGCCGCAATGCGGGAGCAAAACGTTTCCGACACACCGGAAGCCGTTGCTTGGAAAAAGATTGACATCTTTTTTGTTTCGCAATGGATTGCTCTTGCGCTCGATGAAGGCGACGAATATGTTAAGGGCAAGATTAAGGAAATCATCAACGGCGACAACAATGTCGGAACATTGACCTGCGAAATCATTCGCGGAATCCTGATGAGCCGCAACGCCGAAGCCCACAAAATGCTCGGCGACCTTCTGCTCGCCGCCAAATTGCAGGAAGGACTTCGGCAAGCGATTCTCGAATCCTGCGATGAGTGTTCCATTGAGGGATTTGAGTTTATGATGAATCTCATCTTGGACAATAATCTCGAACGTTTTTCTTCGGTCGTTCGGGCAATGGGAACGTGGATGGGACTGAATTTTGCCGACTTTCGTCCCAAGTCGATTCGGAAGGCACTCGACATTTCCGCGAAGATTATCACCGCTCCGCAAAATGCCGACAAGTTGCTCGACAGCGACGATATGGTTGAACTTTACGTTTCGCTTTGGGGTGTCGGGTTGCGGGAAATCGCCGACACACGTTTGCCGCTGCTCGCTTTGGTCAAGAGCGGTAAGAAATACAAACGCCTCGCCGCGCTGCATTTTTTGCGTCAAACCGAAGACGAGCAACTGATGAAAGAAGTCGTTTTCGGAATGTTGGACGAAACCGACCTCGATGTTTGGGCAACACTTCTTGGGGTGATTGGACAATTACTCAATAAGGAAATGCAGTCACGCAGTACCGAATCGAAGTTGACAATCAAGTCCGACCCGGAAATTACAAACCCAAACGCCATTGGGATTCGGGCTGAAGAAGACGAAGACGAGGAGGATGCCGGACTCGCGCTGGGACGGCTCAACGACAAAGAAGTCCGAACCATTTTTAATCGGTTGCGGGAACTCGCCGAATCAACTCCGAAAAAACCAACCCGTTTTGAACCGAACGTTTTCGTTGAAGTTATTCGCAACGTGTCAGCGAATGATTTTATCGCCCCGATGGTTTCTGCCGCTGTGATTCTCGGTCGAAAAGACGACGATGTCAAAATTCTTACGGCGTTGCTTCCCAAGACAGACGCTTATGTAAAAAGGCATTTCGCCGATCTCATTTTAACGTTCAAAAATCCGAATCATCGGGAAACACTGATCCGCATCTTTTGCGACCCGCATTCCGGCTGTTGGGGTCAATCCGTATTGCCCGACAAAATCAAAAACGCAAATCTCACGTCGGCGGAGTACGAAATCGTCGAGGAATCGTTGCGGTTCAAATCGCCGGAATTGCGGCTCGAAATTATCAAATTGCTTTTGCAGCGTCATCCCGAAGGGTTGCGGGAAAGCATCGAGCGGCTGTTACATTCCAAAGACGAACAGAAGCGGTTAGCGGGCTTGGACTTGATTGAACAGGCGGAAAAACTTTCCAAAACGGAAAACGAATACGCCAGTATCGTTCCCGCGTGCAAAGCGATTGCGGCGGAGATGATGTCGGATTCAAAAAAGAAGGGCGGTAAAAAATCCGCCGCCGAGACCATTCTCGTTCAAAAATTAACCGCCGCCGAAACGCCGCAATACACGCGGGCGAACGGTTTCGGTTTGTGCGACCCGAACGGCAAACCCAATATCCCGGAACCGAAAAAATCGAAAACGCTGCTCGCCAAGTTGTTTGCCGATAACTTGCCGCGTCTTGAAAAAGTTTTCGACGGTCTCGACGAATTGATTCACAAACACAAAGATTATGAATACGCCGGTTATTCGTGGGATTCAGAAAAACAGGATGTCGTACTGGGAAGTCAAACATATTTGCTGACGATTACCACTCGTGAGGAACGGAGCAAACGGCGCGAGAACGATGTGTATGGACATTTGGTAACGATTGATGATTATCCGCTTGCTGATGTCTGGCACCAGTTTATCGCGGATAGTAAATTGACAGCGCAGGATTGCTTGCTTCTCCGTCTTCTGGTCAATGTCTTTGATTGCGACGACTTCAACGATTTTTGCCAAGGCAAAGGAACATTCAAAAAACACGCGAGCCATTTTACAAAATGGTTCAACGATGTCTGTTGGTGTGATGAAACGATGAAGACGTTTCGTGCGCGTTACCAAAAAGCGGAAGGTTTTCGGTATTTACCGATCATCGACAATCTCATTTACGCTTTTTGGCAAAATGTTTCCGACGAAGAAAAAGCCGAATTGCTGATCGATATTTTGTCCGGTTTGTATGCCGCTTCGCCGAAGGAAATCTTCACTCAACCCTGTCAGGACTTGGGAAATTCAAGAATGCGTATCCAAGCGTATGGAGACACGCGCTATCAATCACTGACTTTTTTGCAATGCGGCATTGCGCCCTTAAACAAGATTTTTGAAAAAGTCCAAGGATTCCCTGACGAAATTCGGACGGTTGACCGGTTCAATCTCTTGTACAAGTTTTATGATGTATCACTGTACGATCCTCATGTCCGTCCCTCTGTCAAACTCTTTGAGTTGGCGCGCCAACTCGGATTGATTGACGATGAGGAACTGTTACGGGAAATGCTTGTTCGACAGCACCGGAAAGAAGTGATAAGCACCGTAAGCGGTTTAGAGGGAAACTGGCGGTATCAACGGCAGCCGGTTGGCGCGAAAAAACAAATTGATTTTCCGAATTTCCAGAGATTGTTGCCGGCGGTCATTGACCGGATTCTCGAAATCGAACTGCGGCGCGGCGACAGCGAAACCGAAGTGAGCGACATCGCTAAAAGTATTGGCAGGTTTGAAGGAATCCGGTACTTTGTCGCCATTTTAAGCGCAATGGATCAGACACCATTTGTTCGGGGATATTCGTACTCCAATGTTGATTCCCGCAGTTTGGTTTTCTGTTTGCTTCTCAAATCCTGCGAACCGGAATCGTGCGCCAACCCAAAACTTTTCAAGGGAATCCCTGAACAAAAACTTCTCGAAGCGGCGATGTACGCGCCGCAGTGGATTGACCTCGTGCAGGAATCGTTGGGCTGGAAAGGGCTGACTTCGGCGTGCTGGTATTTTCACGCCCACGTCAACGAGACGATGAGCGAAACGAAAGAATCTATTGTCGCCCGCTATTCCCCGATCTCGCCGCAGCGGTTCAAAGACGGCGCGTTCGATATTGATTGGTTCAACGACGCTTACAAAACGCTCGGCGAAAAACGCTTCCAAATGGTTTATGATGCCGCCAAATATATCACCAGCGGCGGGAATCATCGCCGGGCGCAAATCTTTGCCGACGCGGTGCGCGGAAAACTGAAAGCCGATGAAGTCCGAAAATCCGCCGCCGAAAAACGCAACAAAGATAATTTGCTCGCTTACTCTCTTCTTCCGATTAAAAAAGGGAAAGCGGGCGAAAAAGAACAACTTGAACGCTACGCATTTCTGCAAAACTTTCTCAAAGAAAGCAAAAAATTCGGACAGCAGCGGAAAGAATCGGAAGCGAAAATTTGCGAGATCGCTTTTGAGAATCTCGCCCGCGCCGCCGGATACGACGACGTGAACCGTTTTATCTGGGCGATGGAAACCGAAAAATCGAAGGAACTCGTCAAGTATTTCACGCCGAAAAAACTTGAAGGGTTTGAACTTTCCGTTCAGATTGACGAATTCGGGAAGCCGAATATTTTTTCCAAAAAAGAGGACGGAACTGAACTCAAAGATGTTCCGACGAAACTCAAAAAACACGATTACGTCGCCGAACTCAAAGAAGTTGTCAAGACGTTCCGCGACCAATTCCGTTCTGTCCGTGAAAACTTCGAGAAGGCAATGCAACTCGAAACTGATTTTACGGCGGACGAACTCACGAATCTGTCGCAGAATCCGGTCATCAAACCGATTATCGCCAAACTCGTTTATCGTTTTGGTGATTCGTTCGGTTTCTTTGCGGACGGAAATCTTGTCAATGCTCAAAACGGTAAGAAAAAGTTGAAGCCGACCGACCGGTTGGCGCTTGCTCATCCGGTTCATCTTTTCGAGGCGAAAGTTTGGAAGGATTATCAGAAGGTCTTGTTTGAACGGGAAATCGTGCAGCCGTTCAAGCAAGTTTTCCGTGAACTGTATTTGCCCAATGCCGACGAAAAGAAATCGCAAACGGTTTCGCGCCGTTATGCTGGTCATCAGGTTCAGCCGAGTAAAACTGTTGCGCTGTTGCGGAGCCGGAATTGGACAGTTGACCCGGAACTCGGTTTTCAAAAAGTGTTTTACAAACTTGATGTTCTTGTGCGGCTTTATTGTTACGCCGATTGGTTCACGCCCGCCGACATCGAATCGCCGACGATTGAGCAAATCGAATTTGTGGACAGAAAAACGCTGGAACGGATACCGCTGGAAAAGATACCGCCGGTGATTTTTTCCGAAGTGATGCGCGACCTTGATTTGGTGGTGAGTGTCGCTCACGTCGGCGGCGTTGACCCGGAAGCGTCGCTTTCGACGATTGAATTACGCGGTGCCATTTTGGACGAAACGCTCAAATTGTTGAAACTGAAAAACGTAACACTTCGGAAGTCGCACGCACAAGTCAGGGGAACATTCGGCGAATACACGGTTCATCTCGGCAGCGGCGAGGTTCAGATGATGGCGGGCGGTTCGCTTACGATATTGCCGGTTCATTCGCAGCAACGTGGTCGGCTGTTTTTGCCGTTCATCGACGACGACCCAAAAAGTGCGGAAATCCTCTCCAAAACGATTCTGCTCGCCGAAGACGAAAAAATCAAAGACCCCACGATTTTGGCAGCAATTCAGGGACGGTGAGAAATTCCTCGCCAACTGGTATCGCGGTGTGAATACTTAACACCACAGTAACAACAATAAAAAAAGCATTAGAAAAACAATACTTGTTGAACATAACGGCAGGTAAAAATAAAACGTTTCCGACTGGAGTCGAACCAGCAACCTTTGGCTTCGGAGGCCAACGCTCTATCCAATTGGGCTACGGAAACAGCACTCATTCAATTAAACGAGTACATTATTTTGACATCAATTTTAGAATTGTCTATACCCCCCTAGTAAAAACAATAGTATCTACAGAAATATTTCGGCAAAATTTGGAAAGTGCAGTAGCATCATAGTCAACATTAGACTTGTTCCATAACCCTGCAACTGTTATGATACTTTTATTATCATTTCTATCCTGTTTTTTCAAGGACGGTCTCATGGAACATATTACCCAAATCATGAAGATGGACGGCGAGCCATTCAAACGCATTATTGGCACGACCAAGCCGGTATTCACACAGATGCTCGCCATCCTGCAACTTGCCTACGATCAACTGCACCAAAACGGTGGAAAACCGCCGTCTTTGAGTGTCGGCGATAAACTTCTTATCACCCTCCAATACTATCGGGAATACCGCACAATGGAACACATTGCCGTTGGCTACGGCTGTTCCAAAAGTTCCGTTCATCGCTCTGTTGTTTGAGTCGAGAATACATTATCCGCCGACGCACATTTGATGCCGCCCGGTAAAGAGCCATTGCAGTCCGGCAATTCTCTGACGATTGCGGTAGATATGACGGAACATCCCATCGAACATCCGAAAAAAA
>JAITST010000499.1 GCA_031287585.1 Planctomycetaceae bacterium
ACCAGAGATTCTTTGTCAACATCTATTAAGTGCTAATGTAAGTAACGCAATTTTCAATTGAACGATAGGCAGAAAACTCTGCTGTCTATTGCTATGTCGAGAGCGTTTTATTGTTTTACTGTGACAAAGCATTCTTCGCTTTTTCAGCGAAGATGCATTTAATTCAATGTAAAAATGCACAAAATGTGTTTTTTATAGGATGTTAGGATGACATTTTTGCCACGGTTACTTGGAAAGTGCAGTATTACAAAAGAATTTCAAAATAAAATCTCTGCGAACTCTGCGGTTAAAATTGAGGTTTTTAGAATGTCCTAAAAATAGAAAGAACATTTCACACTATTTATGCAGCAGTTCTGCCACTAACTTAACAAACTTCGCGATGCGCGGTCCCGGTACAGTTGCGAAATCTTCTGTTACAACGTAAACCCGCCCCGTCTGTACCGCATCCACATCTTTCGCGAGCGATTGCCAGTCGGCTTTCGCGGTTGCCAGTTTTTTCTCGCGTTGTTCGTCGGTCGTACCAATAATGTTCGACGGCAACAAGTCGATAATCACTTCCGGATTCATTCGTATAACACCTTCCGTCGAAACAATTGGTGCGGCAACACCTTCCGAATTACTCGCAACGTTAATACCGCCCGCGTACATAAGAACATCATCGAAATACTTGTTATACCCCGCGACGAACATATTCCGAATTTTGCCGCCGCCAACCTCACGGTCAAGCGAAATCAACACCTTTACTTTCGGTTTATCCGCAACACTCGCTGCAATCGAGTTAAGTTCCCGCTCTATCGACGCGCGCAACTCTGCCGCACGCTTCACCGTGTCATCGTCGAATATCGCGGCAATTTGTCCGAACGAATCAAGCACGTCCGTAAAACCCGATTGATTAACAACAACCGACTGCAACCTCAAACGTTTCAATCGTTCAATCGCGTCGGCATTCTCCTGCAACACAAAAACCGCGTTCGGTTGCAAAGTAACAACCGCCTCCCAATTCGGGTCAAGCAAACCGCCAACCTTCGGCAGTTGTTTCGCCTCAGGCGGATAATTGCAAAACCGCGACACACCAACAACCTTGTCCCCCAACCCCAGCGCGAACAAGGTTTCAGTAATACTAGGCGAAGTAGAAATAATACGTTTTGGTGAAGAAACGTTAGTAGTAACCGTTATCTTGTTACAACCGGCGGTAACAGCAAATAGCGTGAATAACAGTAGTATTCGTAAATAGTGTTTCATAGTTATTTTACATTTCCGCCTTTTGGTCTAAATGTATCATCGCGTTAATCTGCATACCGGGGCTGAGTTGCCAATGCCCGTCAACATTCGTGTTTTGCATCTCAATATGAAGTTCCATGCCTTGCGCACCTATCACAGGATTAATGAACGCAACCCGCCCCTTGAACTGTAACTGGTTACCAGCCGGGTCATTCAAGTCAACAGTTACAAGTTTGTCCTGCAACATCGTCCGCGAGTAACGACGGTAATCGACGTAACCGTGCAACTCGACCGCATCAAGTTGAACGATATGCAAAACCGGGTCACCCTCACGCAGCCACTCGCCCGTTGTCCGCTGAATCTCAATGATAACTCCGTCAAACGGCGCTATGAGTTGCTGACGTTCGAGAGCAACCTTCGCCGCGATAACCTCGTCTTCCTGTAATTCCAGCTCCGTCTTCTTCACAACATTCAGATTGTACTTCGCAAGTTCGAGATTCGCAACTGCCTTCCGCGATTCCAACTCGGCTTCGAGAACTTCAAGTTCGGCAACCGCGCGTGGTGTGCGGGCGTTGATTCGGTTGTACATATCGACACGTGTTTGAGCCGCTTCCGCACCGCGTTGTGCAAACAAAACTTCGACTTCCTTCTTCGCTTCGGCTTCGGCAATCTTGTGTTTCCCCAACGCAATCTGTAACGCCGCTTGCGTTGTACGGTCATCCTGAACACCGAGAATCTGACCAGCAACAACAGTCATCCCCTCGCGAATTTCGGTCTTGATTTCAGAACCGTCCGCCGCTGTACTCCGTGCCGCCAACTCGGTAAGTTTACCCTGAACGTTAGCGGAGACAGTAGCGTCCTTACGTTTGATAGGATAAACCATACAACCAACAAGTTGTAATTTATTCTCGCCAACAGGTTGAGCAACAACAGCGGTATTGTTATCAACATTACCAATAACGGGCGGCTGATTTTGACGCAAAGACGCACCACCAGCCGGAGCAAGTAAAGCATCCGAAGGAGGATACGGAGACTCCGCGGCACGCCGAACCGGACGTGTCTCGCTAGCCGGCGCAACAGGTGCCGAAACTGGCGGAACCGCATCAACAAACGCAAACAATAAAGTAATCAATAGAGACATAGCAAACGACATTGTAAAAGAATTTTAGTAAAAAAACAGAAAGTATTTTACCATCAAATATATACACAATACAAGTCCCCCATGTTGCGGGTATGCCGATTATTTTTCACTGATTACGGTCACTACACATTTTACGGTGACGGGATAACGTCGCCGTCCATGCGGTTTATCCAACAGCGTAAGATAAACTGGTCAATTTCATCAGTGAAAAACCGGACACTTGCGTCGGCAAACTGTCCATTCATTCCGCCGGGGTGGTAACTCTGAAAACCGTTTTGAACTCCGCGGTTTTCCTTCTTGTTTGGTGGATAATTGTATATTGAACCGCCCAACATAGTAAACTGCCAAAGATTGCGCAGCGAGCACCACGCTCCATCGTAAAAATCAGAATCCTCTGAAACCATCATCGTATTCGATGTTCCGTCTGGTACGTTGTCGATACGAACCGGTTTGGCATCTGCTTCACCGATCAATGAATATAACATTCCATTGGATGGACTCGAAGAATCAAGGGCTTTACCATTGTAGGTGATACTTGTATGTTCTATTCCGCCGTAATGCGACCTTGCACAGAGAAAGTTTTTTGGTATTGTTCTAAATGGTTTTGTCATTGTCTCTGTCATCACAGAAGAATTAGATTTTGTTGAGCCGACACTCGGACAGAGGAATGTTGGAATCACCGTTTTGACTGATTCACTATTATCAGGATGGTCAATCCAAAATGTCATATTGAATTGCGAATAAGTCTGTTGCTGTTCCATAAATGGCAACAGAAGCAGCGACCACGCTATTTCTTTTCCGATGTCGTCCGTTGTGGCGTTTTTATTCGGCAGTACGGAACCATCACTCCCAGGTTTAGGAGCGAGCCATTCATCATTGGACGAAGCGGGTTTGTATGTACCTCGGCATCCGATGCCACCAGGGGTGTAAGTGTTACGGGCGTTTGCATAAGTATGTTGGGCAATACCGATTTGATGCAGATTATTTTGGCACTTCACACGTCGTGCCGCTTCCCGTGCTGCCTGCACCGCAGGTAACAACAACCCCGTCAACATACCGATAATCGCAATGACAACGAGAAGTTCAACGAGAGTAAACGCGGATTTTTTCATAGGAAAAAGGATTCTATGTAAAATAATTTTGATGTAACTTAACTCAAATTGTAAATATTATAACATTCCAACATCGTTAAAAAATTCACGATGTTTGGATTGATGTTTGGCAGAAGTAGAGACAAGGCATGCCTTGTCTCTACCTTGTTACGGGATGTTATGGCGATAATGTCTTGCCCTCATCGAAGGCAACATGACATTTCCATTTACTTCATTCTCCGCCGAGCCAGTCCGAGACCCGCAATCCCCAATCCGAAAATCAGCAGCGTTGCCGGTTCCGGTGTTGACGGCGTTTCATCATCCGACAGAAACTTGAAAGTCAAATCGTCAAACGCAAAATAAGCCGGAGTCGTTATACCATATTGATTACCAGCACCGCCGGAAAAAGTAAAATAGAGTTTATCAGCACCGGACAAGGAAGTCAGGTCAATGTTTTCCCAACCATTAAGTTCGTCAAGATTAACTTGAAGAACTTTTAGCAATACGTCATTTGCAACGCCGGAAATGTTCAGGGTAAAATGTTGTCCTTCTTGCAGATACCCGGCACCTTCAGTTCCCTCACCAAAAAGGAAATTCGCAGTTACCTCCGTGTTAGCAATAGCAAAACTCTGCAAAATCGCGTTCTCCGGTAATGTGAGATACGGCACAGCCCACTCGTTTTCATATTTGTCTATGTAGTAATCCCACGAAATTGGATCACTGATTCCATAGACAACGGCATAGGTTTGCGAACCATTATTTCCTGCTCCGGTAACGGATACTGTATCATTTCCGTTTTCCCAGAAACCAGAGCCGTTTTGACTGGTTCTTGTGGACAAGGTAATACCTGACCAAGAGTAGTAGTCAAAGTAATCATCGTATGAGTATTGGTAATGCAGAGATACACCGGAGCCGACACTGTATTCTACATTCGTTGCGTCGGCACCATACACGTTGTAGTCGTCAAATCTGGTTCCGATAGAACCCAATGGTGAATTACTGTCTGTAAGCGGGTTGTCCCAGTTGGCATTACTGCCGATTAGACCTTGTTCGACAAAGTCCTCGAACCCAACAACATCGGCATTAACGAAACCGATTAGTGATAGGGATAGAACCAGAGAAAATACAATACGTTTCATTTTTTTTCCTTTCGTGGAAAAGTGTGTTGGATAACGGATCAACTGTGCGCAGAATAACAACGTGCGCAAAACGACAGCGGAACCGTCAAATTGGAAACAAATAACAATTAGCGCGGCTTTTCATCGACTCGCAAAAAGCGGCTTCAAAGAGTTGGTAGGTCTTCTGACTCCCGGCGATAAACGTCAGACCTTCTCAACTTATCCGCCCGTGTCAAGGGATAAACAAAGTCAATGGTCAAAAGCAATTGACGTTTCAAAAACCGATTACAGCGGCGAGGACCGTACCGGAATTTGTTCTTAACGAACAGCACCGGATTCCCTGTTATTCGCCCGATTAAGAAAAACCGGACGGACACCAACACCCATCGTGGCTACAATTCTAACACAGAAAAAAGAAAACGTCAAGTGGGGGGAAAATAATCATGAAAATCTGAAAATCACTCACTTTTTTGCATTTCCTCCATTGACGGATTGAAATAAATGAAGTAGAATGTGTGTTTCACGCTTGTGATATGTTTTCGCAAGCAATACAATACCAAACCTTTTCACGAAAGGAAAGAATAATGACAGACTTTGTAAAAACACAAATTAACACAATTAACCAAATGTTAAAATGGGGGGGGGGGCGCAGTTTGTAGAAGATACAATAATCGCTCTTCTCGCTCGGCTTTCACCCTTGTTGAACTTCTTGTTGTTATCGCCATTATTGGCGTTCTAATCGCATTGCTCTTGCCCGCTGTGCAGGCGGCTCGCGAAGCCGCTCGGCGAATGCAGTGTTCTAATAATCTCAAACAAATCGGTATAGCGTTTCATAACTACATTGATAAAAACGCTAACTTTATGCCGCCTCAATTTAACTATCGCGGTGCAGTCGTTAATCCGCCGAGTACGTTTTTCTCGTCGATTCTGCCAGGTATGGAACAGAACGCAGTTTACGACGCAATCTATGGTAGTCCCGATACAATCGCGGCGGGTGATTCGCAAGCCCCGCGTACAACTAAACCTTGGCAAGCACCTTGTGTTGCCGCTTATCGGACAGAAATCGCACCGTTTCTTTGTCCGTCCGATGGTAACAACAAACGTCCGACAACCTTGGCACCGGGGCGCATCAATTACCGTCTCTGTCAAGGTGATTGGCCTGCAGGTGGTAACGCAGCATCCGAAGATTGGAGAGGTATTGCGTCTGGTCAAGTACGTGGAAAGTTATCGTTGGTAAGTGACGGCACAAGCAATACCGCTTTATGCAGCGAGCGTAATTGCGGAGGCGGTCAGCCCAATGATAAGAAATCAGGCATACATAATGTAAGCGGCGTGTTCGGCGGTACAAACAACAGACTTATCAATCCCCAAATATGTTTGACAACAGATGTTTCCGGTAACCAAATTCTTAACGGTGTTACAGATACAAACCCGGGTGATAACGGCGTAACGATGCACGACGGTTTCGTCAATAACGCCAGCGGATATGCTTGGATAGACGGCGAGAGTTACTTTATCACATTCCACACCGTTCTGCCGCCCAACTCACCATCTTGCTCTGAAGCGGCGACTGGTGTTCAAAACTCGCGTAATCTTGTTTCTGCATCAAGTAGTCATAGCGGCGGTGTCAATCTTGTTATGTGCGACGGCTCTGTAAAGTTTGTCAGCGAAACTGTTGACTGCGGTTCCCAATTAAACCAACCACCGGGCGGAACAACGGCTGCACCTGTTACGCCGACGAACAATTCGCGTTACGGTGTCTGGGGGGCTATAGGAACGCCTGCCGGTAAAGAATCGAAATCGTTGTAAGGTTGCGTCAACTTATACAACAAATTTTGCGGTCTATTGCTAAACAATGATTTATTGAACATTCAAAATTTCATTTGAAAAACGTTTCGTTAATCATACGCAAGTACCGCAGGAAGCAGTAATCGTTTTAGTCATTTTTTTCACAACTTTTTTCATAGGAGAAAATTTTTCATGAAAAGTTTTAGTTTCACGTCCGTTGTTTTGTTTGTAGTAACAGCGTTTGTCTGCGGCGGTTGCGGTTCAAGTACGAAGTTGAGCGGGCTTGCTCCGGTACAAGGAGTAGTTACGTTCGATGGTTCGCCCGTGTCAGATGCCAATGTTTCGTTTTCGCCAACTCAAACCGGCGGCGAAATGCGAGCGGCGGCAGGTAAAACCGATGCCAACGGAAAGTTCACGTTGACAACATTAAAAGCAAACGACGGCGTAACGCCGGGTGAATTTACTGTCACCGTAACCAAGTTCGAGAAATTCGGTCCCGCACCGAAGAAAGAAGTCAACGAATTCGGCGAGGATATCACTATGCCGCATCCGGAGAAAAACGTGTTGCCTCCGAAGTACGAGACAATCCAAACATCCGACATCAAACTCACCATTTCAAAATCTGGTGATAAGAATGTCCAAATCACCCTTACCAAATAGGAGAAGTAACTATGAAAACTCAAACTACAAACTGTTTGCCCCGAACAGCGTTTACGCTCGTCGAATTGTTAGTCGTGATCGCAATCATCGGCGTATTGATTGCGCTGCTCTTGCCCGCTGTTCAGGCGGCACGTGAAGCAGCGCGTAGAATGCAATGTCAAAACCAAGTGAAGCAAGTGGTGCTGGCGTGCCACGGTTATCACGACATTTCAAACTCGTTACCAGCGAGAATGTCTGGTGTGGTGAAATCCGCCGATTGGACTGACATAACAGATGCTAACAATACCGAGCGGCGCAGAATTTCCGCTTGGGTACCGATACTGCCCGGACTTGAACAGAACGCGTTGTATGACCAAATTCGTGAAGCACAAGTGAACTATACCGAAGGCGGCACGTGGCAAGGTTTGCGACCCGGCTCTGACAATCCCAATAATACCGGCGGGCGTTCAAACGTATGCGTAAACATATCGCTGCCGTTTATGATTTGTCCGTCGGAAGCAAGACCGGAAGCGGCAGCGGGTTATTACGGACGCAACAATTATGTTTTTAGCGAAGGTGATTTTTGCGGACGCGGCGACACATTCAACGGCAGAACAGGTCACAACAAACGCGGTGCGTTCGTGAATCACGCATGGCGGGGATTGAGTTCTATACAAGACGGTACGTCGAACACCGCCGGTATCAGTGAACGTTGCGTTCATTACGGCGCGGGACAGGATATTAAATCGGCACTCGTCGCGCCGGGCGGTGCGGTGTTTTCTGGTTTTGCGAACAGTTCGGGTGCTGCGAGTGTTGAAATTCCAACAAATTTCAATCCGCAAAATTGCGTGATTCTCAAATCGTCAACTGGGGAATACACGACAACAACCGGTTTGAACAACACTCGTAGCGGACGACGCTGGCTCAGCGGCGAACCGATTTTCGGTGCGTTCAATACAGTGTTGCCGCCAAACAGCCCGAGTTGCGCGACAGGCGGCGGTTCGTCCGACCCCGCTATGTTACCACCGACAAGTTATCACTCTGGCGGCGTGATTATTGGTTTACTTGACGGATCAGTACGTTTTGTTTCAGAAACAGTACACCCGGGAGACCAGACAGTCAAATGTGTACAATCAGGTAAATCGCCTTATGGAGTATGGGGAGCGTTGGGCTCAATCAGCGGCGGTGAGGCAAACGGTTTGTAATGTTTTTCGAGCGTTCATAGTTAGGCGGTAACGTAGCCGGCAGTAATCATTACTGCCCGACGGAGTTACGCGGAATAAAGCCAACTTCGTTACCGCCTGTTATGTGTAATGTAATTTTCAACCGTGACAAGTATCACATCCCTTACGTGATACCGCATCACTCGCTCAATATCCTCACCGGTCCCAGTAAACCTGATGGTGTTAATTTACTGTTTGGTTTGAACGGGTTCACTGTCAACCACGTTTTTCGTTCCGCCTCCGGTAAGCGGGCATCGCCGACCAAGCGGTTTATCCAAGTGTTCACCACTTCAACCTCCAACGTGTTCGTTCCTTTCTTTACCAGTTTCGTGATGTCGAGTTGCCAAGGGGTTGTCCAGAGCATACCGGCTTCTTCGCCGTTGACTTTTACCGCTGCTGCCGCTTGTACCGTACCTAGATTGACCCAAAACTTTTTACCTTCCGTAACGTTTTCAATTTCAAACGTTTTCTTGTACGTCGCCGAACCGGAATAGTATTTTACCAATTCGTCTTCCGACGTTGACCAGTCGATTAGTTTCTCAAACGTCTGCGGTTTTTCGGGTCCCCGTTTCGCTTCGTCAAACTGAACTTCCCACGCGCCGTCTAATTCTATAACCGTTTTCATTTCGGGAAAATTCGCCTCTACTCCGCTTGCCGACGGTTTGCCTTCGGTTCTGAACACGATGAACGCACTACCCAACGCATGCAGTTTCAGCGGAACCGTTGTTACTTCTTTCCGCTGTTCAAACGCTGGTAACTTTCTCATCGTACCATCAACCGCGTCCCACAACTCCGGCGTTTTACCTGCGACACGGAACGTTGCCGAAAACGTAATCGGTTTGTCCTCCTGATTCGAGAGAAAATACATTTCCGTCCCATCATTCAACGTTCTGTGAACATACAACGTATTCGGATTGTCTGTAACGCAATCCTGCGCCAACCGAAGAAAATTGTCAAACACATCCTTGATGTTCGGTTTTGTGTTTGCTTCCTTATACCGGCTTTTTTCATAAAGTTTAGCCCCCAACTCCGCAACCTCATCATCGCATCCCGGATAATTTTGCAAACTCGGTGAACGTTCCGGTGCTTCCCCAATCACGCAAGCACCGTCATCAACCAACTGCTTAATTTTGCGAAGCGTTTCCGGTCGCATTGTCTTTTGATTCGGCAACACGAGTAACCGGTACGACGTTCCGTGCGGCAACACAAGCCGTCCATTCTTGACCGACAACTTATCCCTGATGACTTCGCCGTTGATGTAATCGAACGAATAACCCTTCGGCATCGGCGGGTCGCAAACGCCCGTCATCTTCGGCGCGTCCTCACCGATGAAGTACGCAACATCCGCGACATTCTGTCCCTGTTGAAGCATAAACATACACCGCCGCATATAGTCGATAAACGGTTTCGCGTGATAGAACCAAGTGTTCTTGCGGTTAAACTCCGTCGCGAACCAAGCGTTGATACCCGGCGTTTTGTCTTCATACGGCTGCTGAATGTAAAGATGAAGTAACGATTCGTTAATCCCTTCGGTGTAAGACCAATCGCAACGTTTTTTCAACAGACGCGGATAGCGTTCGTAAATGCCGCCGCTTGCGGTGAACGATTCCGCCGTGATTTTCGTTTTGCCGTAAATATGTCCGCAAGACGAAGCCGCCCGATTCTCAATGTTACCGAGCGTGCCTTCGTTCCAAAACTCTCCGCCGATGTTATCCGATTGTCCGCCGTACTGCAAAAACTCGCCGGGGAAACCCCAGTGTCCGTAACATTCGAGCCAAGTTGTCATTCCGTTTTTGTGAGCGACTTCACGCAAACCGCCGACGTAATCATAAGCCACTTTGTCCGCAATCAAACGCCGTAAGTCCCAAAGAAACCTGTCCGAAACGTCTTGGCTTTTCACCGTTCGACCATTCAATACGGGAATGAACGGCACGGGATTATAACCATAAACTTTTTGGAACTCGTCAATGAAATCGTCTGTCCAGTTTTGACCGCCGGTTTCGTAACTGTCCTGCACAACGACTTTGAGCGATTTGCGGTCGGCTTCGGGAATCCGCTGCAAGACTTTACCGAGAAACGCGTCGAAGTGAAACGCCGCGTGTTTTTTGCTCATTTTGTCGATCTCCAGCCCCTTTGCTTCGGCGGTTGCCGGAGCGTTTTGAACGCCGGTTGTCAACATACCTGTTCGCTGAATAATCCAATCGCCTTCGGGAACGTCCCATTGCAGAGTACCGTCGGGCTTCATAAACTCGCTGATGTCGATAACGTTTTCCGGTTGCAGAATAGTTTCGGTATCATCGACAGCGGGCTGTTCGTTCCACATATACGAACCCCAATCCGGTTGCGGTGTTGACCACATTTTAGCAAGTTCCTTTTCGGCGTAAGATTCAACGCGCGGAGCGGAGCAAATTTCGATTTCGGAAAACGTGCAACCGTTTGAGAATGTAAGCCGGAATTGTTTCGCCGTCGTTGCCGGAATCGAAACAACGGCAGGAGCAAACGGAATGAAGCCGACACTCAACGACGGATTGTTTCGGTCAATAAGGATTTTTTTGACGCTTCGGTATTCTCCGTTTTCCTGTACAAAAATTTCGAGATTGAACCGGCACGGAGCCGTCGCTTTCAAAATAATACTGCGTGCCGTAAATTCTTTTTCGACGGCAAAGTCGATAGAAAACGGTGCTTTATTGTTTGGAACGGAGAATACCGTTTCAGTTTTTCCGTCGGCAACATTTTCAACACCGTCGAATTTTGGTACAGACGAAATTTGCGGCTTGAACGAGTTGAGCGACAGCGAATCGTTCTTGGGTGCCTTGAACGCAATCGTTTTCACATCTTGAAAATCCTTGCCGGGTGCGGGAATTTTTTCGTTAATCGTTTTCGCACCGGTAACTTTGAGTTCGGAAAACGCGAGATAACGCATTGACCGTTCCGGTTTAACCCAAGGACCGCCGGACTGACTCCAACCCGGACTGTTGAACATCCCGATTTCGATTCCGAGCCGTGTCGCGGTTTTGAGGGCTTCGTGTGAGATGTCCCACCAATCGTCGGACAAAAGTTTAGCGGAACCGTACTTGCCGCTCTGTTCACCGATGTTACCAATAAAAGCCCGTCCGATGCCGATTTCGTGCATTGCCTCTAAATCCTTGACAACACCTTCTTTAGAAATGTTATCGTTAATCCAATACCAATAAACACCGGGTCGAATGGAATCCGGCGGAGTTTGGAAACCGTTTTGAAGTTCGTCCGCAAAAAGCGGAAGAACAAAAAGGGAAAAGACAAAAAGTAAAGAACGCAATGTAATCAAGTAGTTCATAGTAGTATGTTGAGTTGAAGGATGTGATAAGGAAAGAAACGCAGGAAACCATTGTAAGATAGTTGGCGGGTAAGTCAATAGGTTTGAAGCGGTGGGAAAAAATTTTGTTTCCTGACCTCTATTGATTTATTCTGTTGGATTGTTTATACTTCTTGTTTGTTTGATATAGACTGTCTTTTGTTTGACAGTTTTTTCCTTTCAACCTTTATTGGAGATTCACTATGAGACTTCACAAGAGTTCTTTGCTTGGGCGACGCGGTTTTTTGAAAACTGCTGGTACTGTTGCCGCTGCTGTTGGTGTACCGCTTTATTTGCCCGGTACTTTGCTTGGAAAAGATGGTGCGGTGTCGCCCAATGAGCAGATTGTTTTGGGTGCTATTGGTATTGGCGGTCGCGGCGGTCACGACTTGAGCGTTTGCCTAAACCAGAAAGATGTACGATTTGTTGCTATTTCCGACATTCGCGAAATTCGCCGCCGGGATGTCAAAGCGATGGCTGACAAAAAGTACAATAACTCCGATTGCCAAACTTACAACGACTTCTTCGAGATGCTTGCCCGTCCCGACATTGACGCGGTTCTGATTGCAACTGGTGACCGTTGGCATACTATGGCATCAATTCAGGCGGCAAAGGCAGGTAAAGATATTTACTGCGAAAAGCCGTTGTCGCTAACGATTCAGGAAAGTTGGGCTGTTGCCGACGCTGTTAATCGTTACGAACGGGTTTTCCAAGCCGGTACGCAACGCCGTAACATTGGTAACTTCCAACTCGCGGCGAAACTTGTTCACGAAGGTAAACTTGGAAAGTTGAAAGAAGTTCACGCGAACACGCTCAATCCGGCGACGCGGCAGGATTGGTTGCCCGCTCAACCGGAGCCGGCGAAAGATGTTTGCGACTGGGACCGTTGGTTAGGTCCGTGTCCGTGGCGACCGTTTAACGAAGCATACGTTCGCGGTGGTTGGCGTGACCATTATGATTTTCACGGCGGCGGCATTCTCGAATGGGGAACGCATACCGTTGACCTCTGTCAGTGGGCAAACCAGACCGATTATACAACACCGATTAAGTATTGGCCAGTTCTCGACAAGAACGGTAATCGTACTACCGAAAGCCGTGCGTTGTACGCGAACGGTGTTACGCTGGTTATGCGTCAACAGGGCTGGCTCGGACTTGGCACGTGTTCCGCCCGTTATGTCGGTGAAGAAGGTTGGGTTGAGACTGGCGATTCGGGACGTATGGAAGCGTCGGAGAATTTGCGGAGTGAGTTGAAGTATTTTGGTATGCCGGGAACAAGTCCGGACAATCACATACGCGAATTTTTTGATTGTGTTAAGAGTCGGAAAAATCCGGCGGCGAACGCGGACGTTGCGTGCTACACACATATTTCAAATCACTGTGCGTATATCGCGTGGCAACTCGGCAAAGAGATTACATACGACCCGAAAACGAACGAGTTCAACGACGAGGTCGCGAATCGGATGAAAAGCCGTGCGATGCGAGTGCCATGGAGAATTTAGTACGATGGTACGTTGATTAGTATTCATAAGTTGGGGTGTGGCTTCAATCACGCCCCAATGGTTGAATCGTGATGAATTTTGGAGAGTGAAATGAAAGTCTATTTTGACAATTGTTGTTACAACAGACCGTTTGATGATCCCAAAGTCATTGATATACGCCGTGAAATAGAGTCTATAATATCCATCCAGAATCATATAAAAGATAATCACATTGATTTGGTGTGGTCACATGTCAATGATGATGAAAATGATGCTAATCCATTCAAAGACAGAAGGGAGAGTGTTGTTATTTGGAAGTATTTTGCGGTAGAAATTTGTAAACTTAATGAGGATATTTTACAAATGGCTATTGAGTTGTCAGAAAAACATAAATTACATTCCAAAGATGCTTTACACATTGCGCCATCAATTTTTCTGGTTGTAATTGTTTTATCACTACTGATAAGAAGATTCTGAATAAAAGTATCACAGGTGTCAGAATTATTAACCCAGTTGCATTTGTAGAGGAGTATTTGTATGGAAAGTGACACAGCGATTAAATGCGAAGGAATGAAATTGCTTCGTGACCATCTTGGGATAGTTGAGTCGGAACGTTTTGTTACGCTTATGTTACGTGATTCATTCGATTACACCGAATGGCAACGTGATTTGTACAAGGATGTTTCGGTTGTTGATTTATACAACAAAATCAAAATGCGAGAGATTGAATCGGAACAAGGTGAATCAAACAACAAAACCGAATAATCGCCGTAAGCGTATCGGCGATGTTCGCTATTATTTTATCCATTCAAGCGTACGCGATACGCTTACACTAACACATAAAAAATGAAATACAATCCGCAATCTATTGAAAAGAAATGGCAGAATTACTGGGAGAGTAATAAAACATTTCAGTCGCCCGAATTTCCGTCCGCAGCCAAAATGTATGTACTTGATATGTTTCCCTATCCAAGTGCTAACGGTTTGCATGTCGGACATCCTGAAGGTTATACCGCTACCGATATTGTTTGCCGTTACAAACGTATGTGCGGCGTTAGCGTGCTGCATCCTATGGGTTGGGATTCGTTTGGTTTGCCCGCTGAACAACAGGCGAAACGTACCGGTGAACATCCGCGTAAAATTACTTCACGCAACATCGACAACTTCCGCCGTCAACTAAAAATGCTCGGTTTCAGTTACGACTGGGAACGCGAGTTTGCTACAAGCGACCCCGATTACTTTCGTTGGACGCAGTGGATTTTTCTGTTGCTTTACGATACATGGTATGACCACGATTTGAAACGCGGGCGACCGATTTCCGAACTTCCGATTCCGTCTGACATTACCGGCGCAAACGCAATCGAAACGTATCGTGACGAACATCGGCTCGCGTATCAAATTGAGGCACCGGTTAACTGGTGTCCGAAACTCGGTACGGTTTTATCGAATGAGGAAGTTGTAGGCGGCGTGAGCGAACGCGGCGGTTATCCGGTTTTGCGGTTGCCGTTACGTCAGTGGATGTTGCGTATAACCGCGTATGCTGACCGTCTCGAAGACGACCTCGTGACGTTAGATTGGTCGGACAGTATAAAGTTGTTGCAACGGAATTGGATTGGTAAAAGTACCGGTGCGGAAGCCGACTTCTTCATCGGCTCGGACAGCGACGCGGCGGCGTGGAAACAGAAGCGGGCGAAGATTGGTTTTCCGCGAAAGCCGGAGAGCGGCGTGTTGCGTATTTATACGACGCGACCTGATACGTTGTTCGGGGCAACGTATATGGTCATCGCGCCGGAACATCCGCTTGTTAATAAGTTGACAACGCCGGAACAGAAGGCGGCGGTTACTGGTTACTGCGAACAGAGTGCGCGAAAGAGCGACCTTGATCGCACTGACCTTGCGAAAGAGAAGAGCGGTGTGTTCACAGGTTCGTATGCGGTGAATCCGGTCAACGGTAAAAAGATTCCGATTTGGGTTGCGGATTACGTGTTGATTTCTTACGGTACCGGTGCGATTATGGCGGTGCCTGCTCACGACAGCCGCGACTACGAATTCGCGAGCCAGTTTGGTTTACCGATTATCAAAGTCGTTGAAAATCCAAACGGTAAAGACGGCGAAGAGAATTGCGGCGGTCTGTTCACGGGCGAAGGTTTGTCGATAAATTCTGACAACTATTCCGGTATGAAGACCGCCGAGTTGAAAAGTAAAATCACGGGTGACCTGAGCGCGGCAGGACTTGGACGAACGGCAGTAAACTACAAACTGCGTGACTGGCTTTTTAGCCGTCAACATTTTTGGGGTGAACCGTTTCCGTTACTTCACGAACTCGACGACGACGGAAAACTGTCCGGTCGCGTTCGTAAACTTGACGATTCCGAGTTGCCGCTCGACATTCATCCGAACTTACAATTTGAAGCGGAACATAACTCGCCGGAGCCGCCGCTAGAACATTCGCCCGACGAGTGGTTGTACGTCCAACGCGACGGGAAACGTTACAAACGCGAAACAAATTCGATGCCGCAATGGGCGGGGTCGTGCTGGTATTACCTGCGTTTTATCGACCCGAAAAACAAAACGATGTTTGTCGATAAGGCGAAAGAAAAAGCGTGGATGCCGATTGATTTGTATGTCGGCGGCGCGGAACACGCGGTTCTGCATTTATTGTACGCGCGGTTTTGGCACAAGGTTTTGTACGATTACGGTTACGTCTCGACAAGTGAGCCGTTTCAGAAACTTGTGAATCAGGGAATGATTTTGGGCGAGACGGAGTTTACGTTATTAAAGCCGGTTGCGGAAAAAATCGCGGGTCTTGAAGGTAAGGAGTTTGTCGAAATTGTTGACGGCAAAGAGTGTGCGATGTTCAAAGTTGACGCGAAGCAGGTAACGAAACGCGGCGACAAGTTTGTGCTGACGATTGACGAGAACGTTGTGGTTGACGGAAAAGCGACGAAGATGTCGAAAAGTCGCGGGAACGTTATCAATCCTGACGACGTAGTGAACGAGTATGGTGCGGATTCGTTGCGGCTTTACGAAATGTTTATGGGGCCGCTTGAGTCAGTGAAGCCGTGGAGTATGGCAGGTGTGAGCGGTGTTCGCGGGTTTCTTGACCGGATGTGGCGGTTGATAGTTTCGCAGAAATTGGAACACGAAAACGCGGCGGTATTGAACGAAGCGGTACAAGATGTTTCGCCGACGGCTGAACAGAAACGTGTTTTGCATCGGACGATTAAAGACGTGACGCAAGCGATTGATTCGATGTCGTTCAACACGGCAATATCGAAGATGATGGAGTGCGTGAATTTTTTCACGAAGGAAAGTGTACGTCCGAAGTCGTTGATGGAGCAACTGGTACTGTTGCTCTCACCGTTCGCGCCGCATATCGCGGAAGAACTCTGGGAACTGCTCGGACATCGGAAGACGTTAGCGTTTGAGAGTTGGCTGAACTATGATGAGGCGTTGCTGCGCGAGGCAACGATTGAGATACCGGTACAAATAGGCGGAAAAGTGCGGTCAAAGATTGTAGTTGCAAGCGGCGCGGACGAACAAACGCTGGAACAAACCGCACTCGCCGACGCAAAAATCGCAGAGTTGGTATCCGGTAAAACGATAGTGAAAAAGATAATCGTTCGCGGGAAGATGGTTAATTTTGTGATTAAGTAACCTGTACTTTCCAAGAAATCACAATACGAAAAAACCGAAGCGTAAACACGCTACGGCGACGAATCAGTTTTGGGCTTGTCCGGTTTCGGGGTAAGTTGTTCTTTGGTTTGTTCACGAATATATTCGCGGTCGGTGTCACTCAGTTTTTCTATCGGGACAGTTACTTCTTTACCATAGCGTTTTTTCAGCACTACGCTGTTGTCTTGCGTCTTAACGAACACGGCTTCGGTCGAAAACTTGTTGTTCGATGTTGTCCATTTGCGGAAGTTTTCGTTTTGTGAAGGTGTGTCTCGGTTCGCCAATTTCGATATGTCGTAAACTGTTTTTGTACCAACGGTCAGTTTTGGTTCATTACCTTCAGGAATGCTTTCAGACGATATAACTGTTGTTGTACTCCAATCAGGTGAAATGGAAAATGATACAATATTACCTTCAATGCTTGTAATATGTTTACCATTTTGTGATTCCCAAAAATGAATACTAGACGGACAACTAATACGATCCATTATTGTATAATTTAAGGCGGGAAAATCGGAACGATTAGTTTGGTATTTAACACCGTACGTGGCAACTGTCTTCTCATCGGGACTTATCCAGTAATGTAAAGTGTATGAACCATCTGTTTGCCATGGAGGTTCTGAAATAATCCCACTTATTATATCCCACTTATAAGCAAGAATAATTGGATTATCAGGCATTCCACTTACACCAGACATCATATACGCGGCTATTGGAAAATTTGTTAGAACTATTACTTCACCTGTTGGTGAAATAAAAAATTTATCTATCTTGTTAGAGACTGCTTCATAATTTTTTACATTTTGCTTTGGTATAACAAAAGTGGACGAATAATTCCTTAACATTAGGTCAAAACTTTTTATTGATTTATAACCGTCCTGAAATAAAAAGTGTTGGTTGTCGGAACTGAAAAGAAACTGACGTGATAAAAAATTCCAATGTGATGTGTCCACAATAAACTTTTCCACGATACGATTGGTTTGGTTATCATAAACTAACAGTATGGCAAAAAGCGACTTGAACTGAAAGACAGTAAAACCAAACGCTAAATAACGCCCATCTGAACTTTCTATCGGTGGCGATAAATAGTTGAAAACTAATCCTATTGAATTATTGTCTTCTTCTTTTATCCATTGTTCGTAGGGACTTGGTTCATTAAGAATATTTATCTCTGAAAATTCGTACTTTTTTAGAATAGTACCAGATGAAATTTCTAACAAGGCAAGTATTGGTACAAAGCCCTGAATACCGCAATAGAGATTACTATCTTTGTTGAAACCAACATAAGTAAGCCGGCTCTTTTTGGGCATTCTTGAAGACAAATCAATGATTTCACCAGTTTCAGCGTCATAAAGATAACTCGCATCCGCAAATAAACGAACAATAAAATACTTACCAGAAGGCGAAACATCAATTTGAATAGTAGGCGGAGGATTAAAGAATATATGTTTTGGCTTACCAGCATCACTACGCAATCTCTCGCATACTTCTGTGATGTCGTAATTTTTCACTTCACCAGTTTGTCTATCAACTCGGCAGACAGAGTATTCGTGAGAATTATTTTCTGTTTCGCGATACATTTCATACCATATCATTTGCTCATCGTTACTCGTATGTTCATCTCTGTTTCCTTCAACGAACAGAGGAAACGAACCTCGACACCAATTAAATTCTATTGGCGACATTTCAATAGCAACTGGTTTCAACAAATCTGCCCCGTGAAGAAAATTCACAGACATAAATGTCAGTAATGTAAAAATGCAACTTTTCATTTGTTTTCTATTGTTGGCACAAGCGTAACATTGGATTATGCAGCGATTGCGTTGTTTGTAATACTGATATACTCAACATAATAACAAATTGATATTTTATATGTGGGAGCGAAAAGTCTTTCGCCCCCAAGCATCTGACACATCAAACGAAGAATTACGTATGGTACGGAATATCAATTGTTCCGAATGATGTGTAATGGACTATTGTATGATAAATTTTTCACGAAGCAGAAATTCGGTGGCTGAATGGGAGGTGATGGTAAACATGGAGACTTCCTTGTCTGTAAAAGGGAAATGGAAGGGGAAAAAAGACATTGTACCAATCCCCCACTAAAGTTTACACACCCCGTTGAGACCTGTGGGAATACCCCCTACTTGTGAAAAAGTTTTTTTCTGTTATACTGGTTTTGTTTTGTTGGAGGGTTTGTGGTAGGATTCGTTTCCCTTGAGTAGTTTGGGGATTGTATATTATATTTTTCACAATGAAGGTGTCCGGTCGCGCAGGCAGCGGTCGGACTGGGATCGGACTAGATGGGTCGCCAACGAGTACGTATCCGTTTTTGTAAGTCGGGAAGACTTCGTTACATAGGTCATCAGGATTTAGTTGTGGTTTTGGAACGGTTGTTTCGTCGTGCCGCAGTTCCTTTGGCTATGAGTCAAGGTTTTCACCCGAAACCTAAAATTAGTTCACCATCCGCGCTTGCACTTGGCATCGCCGGAGAAGATGAAGTAGTGGACATAGAAATTCGGGAAGATGCAGTTGTCGAAACGTCGAAACTGCTCGACTTGCTCAATCGTCACAGTGTTGACGGGCTTGTCTTTTTACAGGCGGAAACACTTGACACGGAAAGTAAAAAAGCGAGACTGTACAGCAGTTTATTCGTGATGGTTGTCCCCGAAGATGTCCGCAGTAAATTGTCGGACGGAATCCGCGATTTACTTGCAAAAGAAACGGTAATGATTGAAAAGCCGAACGGCAAGACGGTAGATGTTCGAGCGGGAATAGTGTCGCTTGAGTTGTCAGAGCCGGACGGTATTTTGAGTGTTGAACTATTGGCAAACAAGTCTGCTCAAAGCGGACCGGAAGTAGGTATCAAAGAGTTATTGACTGCTGTCGGTTTGGAGAACAGTTTGTTTCGCACGGTTTTTCCGATTCGTAAAAAAGTACGTTTAGTGTAAACGGCTTGGTTTAAACGATTTTGGGCAACAATTATGTTTGGCGTAATGTTTTACAGTTTTAATGTTTATCCGATCAACCTTCTAAACGCCTGATGAAAGGCACTAGCGATGAAGCAGGAAATGCTCATCAATGTTCGGCAGCCGGAAGAGTGTCGGATTGCCGTTGTTGAAAACAATGTATTGGAAGAACTTTATGTCGAACGAACGAATCAAGACAATTACGTCGGTAACATTTATAAAGGTGTAATAGTCAATCTTGAGCCGAGTATTCAAGCGGCGTTTATCGACTTTGGAGTTGGTCGTAACGGTTTTCTTCACATTAGTGATGTAGAACCAAGTTATTTCAAACAGGCGGCGGGTTGGAACAACCGTCACGAAACGGAAGAGCCGGAAGTTGACCGTCGCCCTAATAGCCGCTCGTCTGTTCCCGACGATTATTACGGGAATCGTCCGCGACTGAAGCCGCCGATTCAGGACGTATTCAAACGCGGTGACGAAGTGATTGTTCAGGTCATCAAAGAGGGAATCGGAAATAAAGGACCGACGCTCTCGACTTACATCAGTATTCCCGGACGTTACCTCGTTCTGATGCCGTCGCTTGGTCGCGTCGGTGTTTCGCGTAAAATCGAAGACGAGGGGATACGTCGGAAACTGCGTGATGTGATGTACGAACTGAATCCACCGAAAGGACTTGGGTTTATCGTTCGTACAGCCGGTGCCGACCGAACCCGTTCGGAGTTGGCTCTTGACCTTGCGTATCTGATGCGGTTGTGGAAAGTTATTGTGCGGCGTTTGAAGAAGATGCCCGCTCCGATAGACATCTACGAAGAGAGCGATATGATAATTCGTACAATTCGCGACATTTACACGTCCGACATCGACACGATAACTATCGACGAACCGAAAGCGTTTGAACGGGCGAAGGAGTTTTTGGAGTTGGTTATGCCGCGTTACTCTGACCGTGTTCGGTTGTACGATGGACGTGAACCAATTTTTCATAAGTTCGGTTTGGACGACGAGATAGCGAAAATTTCACAACGCCGTGTTCCGCTTCGTGAGGGTGGTTCGATAGTGATTGACCAGACGGAAGCGTTGGTTGCGATTGATGTGAACAGCGGCAATTTCCGTGCGGAAGGTGACGCGGAAGAAACGTCGTATCGGATGAATCTGAACGCGGCGAAAGAGATTGCACGGCAGTTGCGGTTACGCGATTTGATGCAGTCTAAGTGGTTTTTCACATGCAGGTTCAGCCCATCGCCACCATACGCTTTCTGCAACGGAACTGCCTCCATGCGGTCTCCGTTTACTTTCTCCGGAATCACTTCCCAGCCACCGCGATCAATGACCAGCGTACCGTTTTCACCGACAAATCCCAGTCCGTGACTCCGTCCATAAGCACCGTCGTTTATCCCAATAGCATGATCCCACAACACAG
>JAITST010000084.1 GCA_031287585.1 Planctomycetaceae bacterium
CACGTTGGAACGTCCAATATGGGCAACTCGCCGCCGTCCGGTTCGGTATAAGATTTTTTCAGATTCTTAATCTCTAACATTTTTCACCTCAAAAGAAAAACAGTTCCGCATCGGTAAGCGTTCCACGCAAACACGAACCGACAAACGTAAGCAGAACAGTATAACAACGTTGGCACAGAATTTCAACACCATGAAGAATAAAAGAGCATGGAACTTCCGTGATTTTTGACGGAGGCACAAAACGAACATCAACAAGAAAATTTATCTGGGTCGAGGCGTTATACAGCGATTCCATAGAACATCCATGAACTGAATCAATGGGAATGTGACGTTTGATATCGTTAAGCGAAATATTTCGATGTTCCAATTTCATTAAAACATACAATGCACCGTGACCACAGTCTCCGGGTTCGATTTCTTTGAACTCTTTGGCGCGGATTTCCGCTCTGAGCGGCTTATCTTTTCCCCAATGAAACCGCCGCTTACAGAGCATATACCCCAAGCCGGGTGCTATCCAGAATTTATCCATACCAGGTCTTTCAACGACCCAACAAAGATGACCATCCACAGT
This sequence comes from Planctomycetaceae bacterium, assembly GCA_031287585.1. Classification (GTDB taxonomy): domain Bacteria; phylum Planctomycetota; class Planctomycetia; order Pirellulales; family Thermoguttaceae; genus UBA8133. The sequence continues at coordinate 572 of JAITST010000084.1, forward strand.
TTCCGGGGTAGATAGAACGTGATAGGAATCACGGTGTTCCTCAAGACAATACGGAAGGAAGGGAATGTCCTCTAATTCGTATGAGGCAACGGGTTCTTCCAATCCTTTGACATAATCGACCTTCATGGATTTTGCGATTTCTTTACCCAAGTTATAACCGAGAAAAGTGTGATATGTTATCCCGTTAAAGACACCCGAATCTGCATTTTTTCTTCGGCAGAATAAACACCGACTAATTCCTCTTGGGCGCAAGATTGCAAAAAAAGAAGAGTCCCATTGATTGCAAATGTCGACCAACCTTTATACACAACGGGCTTACCATCTACCATGTGCGGAGATAATTCCGGGTAAGTGTCTCTTGTTTTGAGTTTCCAAATATCATCCTTTCGCAGAAGAGACCATTCAAAGGCAACCGGAGCACCGGAGGACTTTGAAGGCGTTGGATTTTGTCCCGTTTCAACAATGAAATCAAATCGAATCTGCTTTTTTTCAATGATTAGTTTTTTTCAATGATGCGAGTTGCATTAAGAATATCATCTAACGAGGGTACAGGCAACTCCTGCGCAACGGCAAGAGACATTCCAGCAGTATAAGTACACATAAGCGAAAAATTTTTGATTGTTTGCAAAAAGGCGACACAGTCGTCCTCCGCCAATTCCATATTCAGTACAACACAACCATGTATTTGTATCTCTTACGTCCTTACGACCCCCGCGACTTCGCGCAACGTTTTATAGAACATATCTACGTCTATTGGTTTCGTTAAATGGTCTTGCATTCCTAACGCGAAGCAGCGGTCTCTCTCCTCCTGTAGCGCGTGGGCTGTCAGTGCGAATACCGGAATTCTGCTATATTCCGGATTGTTCTTAATGATCTTCGTTGTCTCATAACCGTCCATTACCGGCATTTGCAAGTCCATCAGAACCAAGTCAAACGGCTTATCCGCGTTTGACCTTTTCGCCTCTTCCAATTTTTCCAACGCCACCTTCCCATTAACCGCCCCCGTTACTACCACCCCAACCGCTTGTAACAACTGTGTTGCTACCAACGCATTTATCTTGTTGTCCTCTACCAACAGAACCCGCAAACCTTGCAGCACTTTGTTCGGGTCGCTGACTTCACCATCCGCTTCTTTAACCATCGGTACAGCATCAATTATTGGGAACGTGCAGGAAAACTTGAATATCGTTCCTCTTCCTTTCTCACTCGAAACCGCAATCGTTCCACCCATCAACTCGACAATCTCACGTGTAATCGTTAAACCAATTCCAACACCTCCGTACTGACGTGTCGAGGAATTGTCCGCCTGATTGAACACCGCGAAAATCTCTTCCAACTTCTGTTGGTCAATTCCAATACCGGTATCTTCCACCGCGAAATCAATAGTTACTTCATTCTTCACTTGTGCAACAACGTTCGCCCGAACCGTTATCGCACCATTCTCCGTAAATTTGTAAGCGTTATCAACCAGATTGATTAAAACCTGTTGCAAACGCAGCGCGTCGCCGAGCAATGTTGTCGGCAACGCTTTATCAAGTTCAATGTTTAACGGGATATTCGCAGCGGGTGAGTTGGCGTTTTGTTCCTTGAAGAAAACCGCTACGTCGTCGAAAACCTGCCGTACTTCAAACGGATTCCGCTCCAACTTCATATTGCCCGTATCGGCTTTGGAGAAGTCGAGAATGTTACTAATAATACCGAGCAACGTTGACGATGCCCGTCTCATCTTTTCCGTGTAGTCACGTTGTTCGTCGTTCATATTCGTTCTGAGCAACAACGAACTCAAGCCGATAACCGCGTTGAGCGGCGTGCGAAGTTCGTGACTCATATTCGCGAGGAACAAACTCTTCGCCTTGTTTGCCGCCATAGCCGCCGTCATTGCTCCCTTCAATTCGAGCAACGTTCCAGCGCGTGCCAACAGTTCGTCCTTGTCAAACGGCTTCTGGATATAGTCGTTCGCACCGGATTGGAATCCCATAACAATATCCTGCACTTGGTTCTTTGCGGTAAGCATTATGATTGGCAGGTTGAACAACGAATGTTTCTCACGTAACCGTTTACAAACTTCGTAGCCGGACATTTTCGGCATCATAACGTCGAGCAACACGAGGTCAAACTCTTCGCCGTCGTCGAACAATTTCAACGCGTCAATACCGTTGTACGCTTTTGTCACAGAGTAATGCCGTACCGACAACAAGTTCATCAAAACCTGAATGTTGACCGGCTCGTCGTCAACAACGAGTATGCGGCACGCACCTCCTGTGATTGCCGAATCAAAATCGTGACCTTCGGTCGAATCAATGTTCGCGTAGTTTTCCATATCAATAACTGTCTTCGACGTTCTGCATATCGCGATGTCGTCTGCATTAACGCTCGAAACCGGAACAGTGAACGTGAACGTTGAACCTTCGCCAACCATCGACTCAACAGTTATCGTACCCCCGTGAAGTTCGACAATCTTTTTTGTTATCGACAGACCGAGCCCAGTTCCGCCGTACTCACGCGCAGTCGAACCATCCGCCTGTTCAAACGATTCAAAGATACTGTCAAACTTGTCTGCCCTAATACCGATACCAGTATCCTTCACTGAAATCGCAACCATATCTTTTACCGTTTTCGCTGACAGCGTTACCGTTCCCTTTTCTGTAAACTTAATCGCGTTACCAATCAAGTTATACAAAATCTGCTGTATTCGGTTTTCGTCCGCACTCACCGCGAGAGAACTGTCAATCTCATTGACCAGCGATAGTTCTTTATCTTTGACAAGCGGCTTCGACAGCACGAGAACCGTATCGACAATCGTTTTCAAATCAATCGGCTTGATTTGCAACTCAATTTCTCTGCTCTTCAATTTTGAGTAATCCAATATGTCATTAATCATATTGTACAACCGTTTACCGCTATTTGAAACAATCGCGAGATTGTACTTCTGCTCGTCGGACAACTGACCAGTCGCACCGTCAATCATCGACTCAACGATACCGATGATACCGTTGAGCGGCGTTCGCAACTCGTGCGACGTGTTCGCCATAAACTCATCTTTCATCTCGTTCAAACGGTTCAAGTGAGTATTTTTCTCTTCGAGCGTTTTGGCGTATTGCTGCATCTCTTTGATTTGAGCGTTGATTTTATCTACCATAAACCTGAACGCTCTTGACAACGTTCCTATTTCGTAGTTACTCTTAACAGACGGTATCGCTACATCAAAGTTTCCCTCACCGAGAATCTTCGCGGTGTCGGAGAGTTCGAGAATCGGGCGAGTGATGTTTCCTGAAATTACGTAGAGGATACCAGCGATAACACAGATAGAGATTAATGAAACAAGTGCGACGTAGTTTCGGATACCATTTGCGGTTTTCATAATTTTCTCAATCGGAATACTGACTGCGACCGACCAAGGATTTGTAACCTCGCTAAACCTAACAGGCATATAAACCGTGTAATACTTTTCGCCTTCCCAGACGTACGATTTGCCATTCTGGATAGATTCTTTCACGTCGTTGTTGTATTTTAACCGCTGCGGGTATGCGTGAAGCATTGCTGTCGCCAAATCCGCGTTCAGCAGCGACACATCTATTTTGCTCTCATCAAAACTTATCGCGAACTCTTTTAAGTTTTCGATAAACTTCTTACTGTTATTGAACTTCGTCACCTCTGCTTCGTCTTTTGCGTCTTTGACCGGATTCGCGTCAAGATACTCGTTTGCAAGTGTGATGGCATTTTTGATTTTGGAACGTTCAACTGTCAACGCTACGTAAACCAACGCTTCTGACAGATCTTTGCTCAAGTATTGTTTATCGGGATGGGCAACGATAGCACCAGCGTTCGAGAGGATTTCTGTGAAACCGCCCTGTTCACGCGGATTAACTTTCGACACCATTTCCTGCAACTTGTCGAGAACAATGTCCGGCGAAATAATACCGATGAATTTACCTTCGTGCGTAATAGGGAAAACAAAACTAGCGAGCATCACTGTACGTCCCTGTAAACCGTAAGGATACGGGTCGGTGATATATTCGTGGAGTCCTTCTTTTGGAACTTTATACCAGTCTTCGGTGTCGATAGCGGCGAGTGCTTCCACATCTACATTATCACCGAGTTTGTTCCAATACGGAGCGTAACGACCGCTTTTGTCGTAAGGCGTGAAACCGTTGTGGTCTTTGAACAGGATAGGTTCGCCTTTGTCATCGTTTTCTTTGGAAGCAAAGTCTTTGTCTTTACCATCAAGAGCGTCAGGGTCGTAAGCGGTGCAGAACGCGGTGATGTACTCTTTATTCACGAGCGCGTTTTTGAGGATGTCGTTCATCATCGTTCGGTCGGTGAGGTTGTGGTCTTTCAACGTGCTAAACACAGTAGCGAGCGTCTCGGCGGTTATACGAGCACCTTGTATATCCGCACGGATTTGATTACTGTACTTGTCAGCCGTTTCCTGTGCAAGGTTAAACGCATCATTCTTCGCTAACTCAACCGACCTGTTAGTAACTATTGTAGTAAGAGCCAAAAACGTCGCTACAACAACAGTCGAAACCAACGCAAAAAGTTTTATCCGTAAACTCAAATTTTGAAACATAGTTTCACCTAGTATATCCAATATGAAAAGAAGAACACCCCTCTGAAAAAACAAAAGGGCAAACCAAACACACACATTCTAACACACCCGAAAAAATAAACAATCACCATCGTCAATGGTACACATTATTTTTTGTAAATTCCCCCCTCCGTTGCATAAAACCGACTGCAACACACCGTAATTAATTGTATTGCGGTCGGTTTCAACCATCAAGGTAGAGGTGTAACGATTATTGCTCCCTTTGATGGCTGCGGCTTCTATACCGTTTGTCAAAACAAGCGGTATGTTTCGTTGACTGTTTGTACACTGCACGCGATGAGCGGCACCGCGCTGACTGTACCGCTGGCAAAATAATCGCCATAACAACAAGAGGTTCAACCAAAGTAAAGGCGGAACGAGGAAGACAAGAATTGCGGCAGTCACATTCATCGCAAACTGCGCCCCCCCCCCCATTTTAACATTGTGTTAATCTGCGTCTTCACACAATTTATGAATTTTGTCATTTGCGTTCCCCTTCGACAAAAGTTTGTTTGGAAATCATTCGCGGAACATCCCGCAAACTCTGATTGTAGTATTATACAGATTCGTTCAGACATGTCAATTGAGAAAAAAGGAGGGTGTGTAAAACTTTGATTGTTTGCCAAAAAGGTGACACAGTTGTCCTCCGTAAATTCCATATTCAGTATTCAGGTTTGAATTACAGTTTGCAATACCTACAACGCATTCCGCAAATCATCAATTAAATCCTCCGCGTCTTCGATTCCTACCGACACTCTGATTAGGTTGTCCGTGATTCCAATTTTGTTTCGTTCGGATTCAGGCAACGCCGCGTGCGATGTGCTGGCTGGGTGACATAGTAACGACTCCACGCCGCCGAGACTTTCCGCCATTATGAACAGTTTCAACTTCGCAAAGAACTGCTCGACTTCCTTCACGCCGCCGCGTATTTTGAATGCCAACATTCCGGGCAAACCGCGCATCTGTTTCTTGACGAGGTGGTGATTGGGGAAATCTTCAAAGCCCGGAAAGATAACCTGCTCAACGTGCTTGTGTCCGCGCAGAAACTCCGCGACACGGTATGCGTTCTCTTCGTGTTTCCGCATACGCAGCGGCAACGTTCTGATACCGCGCTGCAACAAATAACAGTCCATCGGTCCCTGCACAGCACCGCCCGCGTTTTGGTAGAACTTCAAACTCTGCCAAAGCGTTTCGTCGTTGACCGCAACCGCTCCGCCGATTACGTCGCTATGTCCGCCGATATACTTTGTACAACTATGCGCGACGATGTCCGCACCGAGCGCGAGCGGGTTTTGAAGTGCCGGACTTGGGAACGTGTTGTCAACAACCAGCAGCGGCTTAACGCCTTTTCGGTTACGATGTTTCGCGACACGTTCGGCAACTTCGGCAATGTCGATTAACGTGAGCAACGGATTCGACGGCGACTCTATCCAGACCATCGCGGTCTTGTCAGTCAAAGCCGATTGAATCGACTCAGGCGACGATTGTTCGGCGTGAACTGTAACTATATTGTACTTGTTGTAAACGTTGTGAAACAAACGATACGAACCGCCATATACATTCGGCGTTGTCACTACTTCGTCGTCCGGCACAAGCAGACTGAGAATCGAAGTCGAAGCCGCCTGCCCAGACGCGAACGAAAGGGCGTGTGCCGCACCTTCGAGTGCGGCGATGGAATCTTCGAGTGCGTGCCTACTCGGATTGTCGCTGCGGGCGTATTCAAAGTCACCGGTAAGTTTTCCGATACCGGCAAGTTGGAAAGTTGAAGTCAATGAGACTGGAACAGTAACTGCCCCATTATGAGGGTCAGGACGTTGACCAGCGTGAACTGCGAGAGTGTCTAATTTCATAATTGTGTGTTTAGTGAATAATGTTAGTGAAATGTGTAACGCAAAAAAAATGGAGTTCGTTATTCATAATAGGCGGTAACACAACCAGCCGTCCGGCGGAGTTACGCAGGGCAAATCAACTGCGTAACCTCGCGGAATACCGTTACGTTACCGCCTACTAAATTGTACAACAGACAATGTTCAACGAACTCAAACTTCTATAACTGAGCCGTCGTCAGTGATTCGTTTACCAAGTGCAAACCGCACTCGGTTTTGAGTTGTCCTGACCAGCGCCCCGCTCTTTCGTCTTCTCCGGGCAACGTTTGTCTCGTGCAAGGCGCACAACCTATGCTCGTATAGCCATGGTCATACAGGAGATTGTACGGAATCGACTTACCGACGATTTTATCCCAAACTTGCTTATTTGTCCAGTACGCCAGCGGCGCAATTTTTACCAAACCGAATTTTCTGTCCCAACCGACTACCGGCGTGTTCGCCCGCGTCGGTGATTGGTCACGTCTTATACCGGAAATCCATGCGTCGTATTTCGGTGCGATACGTTCCAACACTTGTATCTTCCGTTCGTAACAACAACGGTTAGAATCGGTCTTGTGAACCGCGCCGCCGTTCGCCGCCTCGTATTCAGCGACTGAAAGCTCCGCCGATTCCCTGCGAATCGCAATACCATATTTCGTACTTATTCGTTCCAATAGTTCCAGCGTTTCGGGAAACTGATAACCAGTATCCAAGTTGAAAACCGGAATCTTCGGCTCTATTTCCGCGAGTATCGAAAGGATAACGCAACCGCCGCTGCCGAGTGCCGTACCCATCGTAAGTTTCGGCGAGTATGTCTCAATCGCCCAACGTAGAATCGTTTCGGGATCGCGGTTTTCGAGTTGCGTGTTCCAATGATTGATAAAATCAGATTGTTCCTGTGTAGGTTGTTTTGGTATAGTTGCTGTTGTTGTCATATAACATAATCCTCTTCAAATACAACTGTATTTGTCGGTACTACTGACACCGTATCGCCGACTTTGAATTTGTGTAACAAGTATTTTTCGTGCGACATCTCTACAAAAATTTCTTTTTCGCTGTGGTCACTTAACTCAATCTTCGCTATCGAACCTGCTAGTTGAATACGTCGAATTTTCGCGGGAAAACCGACATTTTGCGGGTCGGTTGGCACAAGTTCAATTTCGTGTGGACGAACAAAAAACTTTTCTTGTTTGACATCTGTTGACTGGTCGAACACGATTTGCCCCGCGACAACGCGTCCGTGAAACAAGTTCACGCTTCCGAGAAAATCCATCACGAACGCACTCTTGGGGTGATGAAAAACTTCGACCGGTGTTCCTTCCTGCTCAATATGCCCCGCGTTCATCACGATAACACGGTCAGCGAGTTCGAGTGCTTCCTCTTGGTCGTGCGTAACAAAAACGCTTGTGAGTTTGATTTCGTCGTGTAACCGGCGCAGCCATCGCCGCAGGTTCTGTCTAACTCTCGCATCAAGCGCGCCAAACGGTTCGTCGAGCAACAAAAATTTTGGTTCGATTGCCAACGCCCGCGCGAGTGCGACACGTTGACGCTGCCCACCGGAAAGTTGGTCGGGATAACGTGACTCCATACCGTCGAGTTGAATCAGGTGAATTAACTCATCTACCCGGCGTTTGATTTCCGCACGCGAAATACGGTTCACGCCGCGTCTTACACGTAATCCGAATGCGATATTCTCGAATACCGTTTGATGACGAAAGAGCGCGTAATGCTGGAACACAAAACCGACGCGGCGTTCCGCGATACGATTACCGACGACGCTTTGGTTCTTGAACAAGATGTCCGAGTTGTATCCCGCTTCAAACTCTTCAAGTCCCGCGATGATGCGTAACAAGGTAGTTTTGCCGGAACCCGACGGACCAAGCAGCGCGACAAGTTCGCCGTCCGGTATTTTCAGACTAATGTTGTCAAGAGCAGTGAATTTACCAAAACGCTTATTGATGTTTTTTACTTCGATTCCCATTTGTGAAGTGTGTTTGTTATGTGTTATGTGATTGACAGACTACAGTCTTTCGTTAAACGTATCCTAAAATTAGTATTTCTCCCGCCATTCGATAACAGACTTCGCAACCAGCGTCACCAATGCCAACGCCGCCAGCAACGTAGCGATTGAAAACGCCGCAACCGTCGAATAACTCGCGTACAATGTTTCGATATACAACGGCATCGTGTTGGTCTCGCCGCGTATGTGTCCCGACACTACGCTCACCGCTCCGAATTCACCCATTGCTCTTGCGTTGCACAGTATTATTCCATACAACAAACCCCACTTGATATTCGGCAGCGTAACCCGCCAAAACACGTCCCAACCGCCCGCTCCGAGCGTCACCGCCGCTTCCTCTTCGAGCGTTCCTTGTTCCTGCATTAACGGAATCAACTCACGCGCGACAAACGGGAACGTAACAAAAATTGTCGCAAGCACAATACCCGGTACCGCATAGATGATTTTGATGTCGTGTGCGAGTAACCAACTTCCAAGCGCGGTACGTTGTCCGAACGCGAGAACGAAAACCAGACCAGCAATGACTGGCGAAATCGCGAACGGCAAGTCAATTAACGTTATCAAAACGCTCTTTCCCCAAAACTCAAACTTCGCGATACACCACGCCGCCATCACTCCGAATACGATGTTTAGCGGAACCGCAATCGCCGCCGTAACGAGTGTAAGCCGAATCGCCGACCACGCATACTGGTCTTTGAAACTATTGAAATAAGCCGCAACTCCTTTATGCAACGCTTCCGCAAAAATCGATATCAGCGGCAACACAAGAAAAAATGCGACAAACAAAAACGTTGTACCAACCAAAAGCGTCGGAACAATTCGTGAAGTCCAAGGTGTTGATATGTTTTTCATAATTTATGTAAAGCGAGGATTTGTGATTTATGTTGAACACGATTGAAAATTATTTATTGTGAAAACGTTAGATGCAACGTCTCCACATATCATTGCCCCGTAAGGGGTTGAATAAATTATTTGTTTCAATCAGTAGTCTTGTTGAACCCCTTGCGGGGCAAAAACGTCGAGTATAACGTCTCTACAATTTTCAATCGTGACAGGATATATTGTAATGTCCGCCAAATTATCCCGATAGAGGTTGTTCTGTTTCAGAACAAGTCCAATAATCTTCTCGCTGTTTACTTCCTCCTTCTAGCCAAATACTGCGTAAAATTGATTACAAACATCAACGCGAATGATGCCGTCAGCATTACAACCGAAATCGCTGTTGCTCCCGCGTAATCGTATTGTTGTAACTTCGCGACTATTAACAGCGAAGTGATTTCTGTTTCGTATGGGAGATTGCCGGAGATGAATACTACCGAGCCGTATTCGCCTAACGCCCGTGCGAACGCCAGCGTGAAACCAGTCATCAACGACGGAAAAACCGACGGCAAAATCACTCGCCGAAACGTTTGAAATTTTGTCGCGCCGAGCGACTCGGCGGCTTCTTCGACTTCGCGGTCAAGGTCTTCAAGAGCAGGTTGCAACGTTCGTACAACAAACGGCAAACCGATAAACGTGAGCGCTATAAACACGCCGAACTGCGAATACGCCAACTGCAATCCGTCGTATCTATTCAGATACGGAATGTTCATAAAATCCAATCCGTGTTCTTCGGCAAAGATAACAAGTTTACTGCCGTATTTTGCCGCTAACGAACCAACCCAGCCGTTTGACGCACACAACGCTGTGAGCGCGATTCCAGAAACCGCGGTCGGCATCGCGAACGGCATATCAATTAACGCGTCAACAACGCGCCGCCCGAAGAACCGGTAACGAACCAACGACCAAGCCGCGATAAAACCGAATACCGCGTTCACCAGAGCCGCCAAAAACGCTGCCCCGAATGTCAACTTGTAAGACGCAATAACCTGCTTCGACCCAACCGCCTTGACAAAATCAGCGAACGACAGCGACATCGTACTCCAAACAAGCAATGCAAGCGGTATTAAAACGACGATGCTTAAGTACGTAACCGAAACGCCAAGAGTTAAACCAAAGCCGGGCAATACGGAATGTTTTTTCATAAAATTTTTGCTAATTTTAGATTTCAGATTTTTGAATTGCGATTTTTTTATTTCTAAATCCAAAATCACAAATCAAAAATCTAAAATCAGAAATTCATTATTCAGGGCGGTCAATTCCGCCCCGATTCAGCGTATCATCACGGCTTTGCTACCTTGTGTTGATCTGGTCAAACACTCCGCCGTCGCTGAAATGTTCTTTCTGCGCTTTCTGCCAGCCGCCGAATACATCGTCGATAGTGAACAGTTCTACCTTCGCGAAGTTGTTCTTATACTTTTCAAGTATTTTTGCGTCACGCGGACGATAGAAATTCCTCGCCGCGATTTCCTGACCTTCGGGGCTGTACAGATATTTCAGATACGCTTCGGCAACCGCCCGCGTTTTCTTTTTGTCAACAACCTTGTCAATAAGCGCAACTGGCGGCTCCGCTAATATACTTATCGGCGGAACAACGATTTCATACTTGTCCGCACCATATTCACGAACCGCGAGATACGCTTCGTTTTCCCAGTTGAGCAACACATCGCCCTGACCGCGCTGCACAAATGATTGCGTCGAACCGCGTGCGCCCGAATCAAGGACTTTCACCTGCTTGTAAACTTTCAACGTGTAATCGCGTGCCTTTTTCTGCGCGGCGGCTACTTCTTTATCGTACTGCGGGTCGTTGAGTTTTTTCAGGTCGCCGAGTTCCTGCTTCAATACCGCCCCCCAACCGGCGAGGTAACTCCACCTCGCAACACCCGATGTTTTCGGATGTGCGGCAATGATTGAGACACCCGGCTTTACCAAATCGTTCCACGTTTTGATGTTTTTCGGGTTGCCCTTACGGACTAGGAACACGACCGTTGACGTATAAGGGGTGCTGTTATTGGGCAACCTTTTCTGCCATTCGGTCGGCAAGATTTTCGACTTTTCGGCAATGCTCTCAATGTCATAAGCAAGTGCCAGTGTAACGACATCCGCCTCTAAACCCTCAATGACAGCATTTGCCTGTCCACCGCTGCCGCCGTGCGATTGGTTGACCGTAACATTGTCGCCGGTCGCGGCTTTGTAATGTTTCGCGAACGCCGCGTTGAACTGTTCATAGAGTTCGCGGGTTGGGTCATACGAAACGTTGAGCAACTTAAAATCGGCTGCAAGTAAGGATGCCGAAAGAATCGCGGCAACGGTTAATGTAGTAAAAAACGTTCTCATGGAAATTCCTCTAAGTTAATGTTTTTGGAAATAGCGTGTTACAATACGTTTATTATAACCAATACTTGGTAAAGTGCAAGATGTATGCCAGAGAGATTTTATGGGCTAGTGTGTTTTGGGCGAAATGTCGGTAAAGGCAATTAAAAGGAAAATAAGTAACGTAGGGACGGTGTGGCGGTGACAATCGTTCGACCAAAATACCGCCCATAACGAGATTGCGCTAGCAAAACCACGCCGTCAAATATGCTACACCGCGAAATGTCACGGGGCAAATTCAGTTTCTTCCAGCAAATTTGATAGCCCGATTCGTTTTATCGTTGTGCCGAAACGTTCTTTGTCGTTACCGTTCGCGGCATACCAGTCGATGATTTTTTTTATTACCGTCAGCAATTTGCGTTCGGTTGAAACGACAAACGGAAGTTTATCACCCCAACGCGGTGTTTCGCCAGCCATTCCACCGACGAACACAACAAAACCGGTTGCAATTCCCATCACTCCGAGGTCGTTTTCGTGCGGTTTTGAACAACAATGCTTACATCCGCAGACCGCGATTTTGAACTTGTGCGGTAACTTACCGCGTTTACCAAATTTTTTGAACAGAACGGTTGCGAGTTTTTGTGTATCGATGTTACCCAACTTGCAGTACGTTCCCGGACAAGCGACAATCGCTCGCACGCACTTCCCGCTGCGGGCTGGTTCAAGCGGCAACTTCGCTACCGCCGTCCGCATCTTGTCAAGTTTCGCGTAAGGAATATGAGGAATTTCGACACCCTGCCGCGTAGTGAAATGGACAGTACCGTCACCGTAACGGTCAGCAATAGCAGCCACAGCCCGAAGTTTATCAGTAGTCATCAAACCGCCGACAACAAGAAACCGAGCGGAAAAATGAGTCATCCCGCGTTCGGCAAAAATAGCGTTCTCCTTCAACGCCGCAATTTCGGCATCAGTGATTTTAGACGGTTTGTTTGACATAAATAGGTTTTTGTTATTAAGTAGGTTGAGTTCTGTTCAGCGAGTGGAAATATGCCTGTTGCACCGAACACGGTTGAAATTTGTAGAGACGTTATATGCAACGTTTCTACATCCTTGTCCCGTAGGGACTAAATCTTGATAACCCCGTGCGGCAACACGGGGTACGCACCTGCTAACACTAGCCCCCCTACGGGGTAGGGATTAGCGTTGTTTCTTGACCACAAGCGTCACTCAATACGTTTGATAATCTAACATTTTGATTTACACTCTCATCACACCGCAAACAACTTTGTCGATAAATACCGCTCACCGCAACTTGCGGCGATGGTTACTATTGTCTTCCCGCGATTTTCCGGTCTTGCGGCTAGGCGTGCCGCTACCGCCACGTTTGCCCCGCTGCTTATTCCCGCAAGGATTCCCTCCTCACGTGCCAAACGCCGTCCCCAGAAAAACGCTTCTTCCGCCGTTACTGTCTCAACTCCGTTCACCAGTGACATATCCAAATTCTTCGGCACAAATCCCGCACCGATACCCTGAATCGCGTGCGCCCCCGGCTTACCGCCGGACAAGACTGGCGAGTCATACGGTTCAACCGCATACGCCAACAAGTCACGCCGTTGCCCGCGAAGGTAACGTGTAACACCAGTGAACGTGCCGCCTGTTCCGACACCGGCTAGGAAGATATCTACTTTCCCCTGCGTGTCCGCCCATATCTCGGGTCCCGTTGTCGTCTCGTGAATCGCGGGGTTTGACGGGTTTTCAAACTGTTGCGGTACCCACGAATTATGATTTGCGTTCGCAAGTTGATACGCCTCGTCGATAGCACCGCGCATACCGCTTGTACCGGGTGTTAGAACCAACTTCGCGCCGAGAGCGTTGAGCAATAACCGGCGTTCAACACTCATTGTTTCCGGCATAACCAGCGTGAGTTTCAAACCGTTAGCAGCAGCGACAAACGCGAGAGCGATGCCAGTGTTACCGCTTGTCGGCTCGATGATTTCCGTTTCGGGATTGACAATCTCGGCGTTCTGTGCCGCGTCAATCATCGCGCGACCGATACGGTCTTTGACACTTGAAAGCGGATTGAAAAATTCGAGTTTCAAAAGAACCGTAGCGTGTCCTTTTGGAATGATTCGTTTCAACTTGATAAGCGGCGTGTCGAAAGTCGTTTCGGTAATTGTGTTATAAATGCGGTTACGTCCCATAGAAAATCTCACGTTTAACGAAGGAATGAAAAAACAGAAAAACAATGCCCTAATTTTACCCGTTACTAATGAAAAATACAAGGATATTTTAGATTGCCTTCAATACGAAAAGTTACATCAATAACAACGAACACAAATCATAAATCTAAAATCTAAAACTCACTCCTGTTCGTTCGGGTGACGGAATTTCGACCAGTCAATTCCCAACTTCCTCATTTTCGCTCTTAACGTGTGCGGGTTTACTTTCAATAGATGACCAGCCCCCGCTTTGCCTTCTATAATACCCTTTGTTATTGTTAACGCGGCTTCTATGTGCTTACGGATAATATCGTTCAATGGCGGAAATTCTTCACGCTCTAACGTCTGTTGCCTTGTCCGGTCACGGTACGGTCTTTCTTGCTGGTACAACGAACTCTCTTTGTTGTCGAATAAAATATCCGGTACTTCGGTGTCCTCGAAACTTTCGGTGTATTGTTCGTTATTAAACTCGAACAGTGATTCAGAAAACGCCAACCGCTGCCCTTCTCCCAACAAAACCGCACGGTCGATTATCGCTCCCAACTCGCGGACATTCCCGGGCCACGAATGTTTTTCCAGAATAGCAATATCGTCACGTTTTAGCAACACTTCCGGTAACGAAAACTTCGCGGCGGCGCGATGTACGAAATACTTCGCCAGAATCCCAATATCTTCGGGGCGTTCGCGCAACGGCGGAATCCGAATCGGGAACACCGAAATCCGGTACCACAAATCCTCGCGAAATGTTCCCTCCTTAACCATCTGTCGCAGATTACGGTGCGTTGCCGCGATAACTCTAACATCAACCCGAATAGTCTTACCGCCGCCGCCAACCGGTTCAAAATTCCCGTCCTGCAAAACCCGTAAAAAACGAACCTGCGCAGCAAGTGGCAAGTCGCCTATTTCGTCAAGCAATAATGTACCCCCGTTCGCCGCTTCAAACCAACCCTGACGTTTTTCGTTCGCACCGGTAAACGAACCCTTCTCGTGTCCAAACAGATACGAGTCAATGAGTTCCGGCGGTACAGCACCGCAGTTTACCTTGATAAACGGCAATCCGACACGGCGAGACTCGTCGTGAATATGACGCGCAAAAACTTCTTTCCCACTTCCGGTCTCGCCAAGAATCAAGACGGGAACATCTGACCTCGCAACGAGTTTTGCCCGTTCGATAACAGACTTAAGTCCCCTGTCGCGACCAATGATACTATTCATATTTAATTAAAGTTATAGTTACTACCACAATTATTGGGCGTTGACCAACGTCCTTATCACAATCTACCACAACCCGCAAATTGTATGCCGTAAAAACAAAATGCAACATCCATTATATTACACGACTCGCCGTGAAATGCAATAGTGGCTACTAGAATGTCTGTGAAATAATACGGCTTTTTGTGATACGTTACTGAGATACCCGCGCTCACGGACTTTACTAAACGCCCCCTCTTGATAAAATCACAAAATTATTTATACTTGAATCCGTTGTCCTTATATGTCTATTACTCTTTAACCAATAACAGATAAATGAACTGGCTTGCTAAACGTACTACTACATTTGAGTCCTCCGGTATTCGTAAGGTTTTCGATCTCGGAGCGAAGTTGAAAAATCCTATTAACCTGTCAATCGGACAGCCGCATTTTAGTGTTCCGCAGCCCGTCAAGGACGCTATGATTGACGCTCTCGAAAACGATAAGAGCAGTTACACGCCGACACAGGGGCTTGCGGCGTTACGTGAATTTTGGATTGACAACTTGAAGAAAAAGTATCCGTCGCACGATGACCGTAACGTTTTTATAACTAGCGGAACTAGCGGCGGGTTGGTGTTGACTGTTCTCGCGACAGTTGACGCGGGCGACGAAGTGATTTTCACAGACCCGTATTTTGTGATGTACGACCCACTTGTGAAAATGTTCGGCGGCGTGTCGGTGCCGATTTCGACGTATCCCGATTTCAGGATTGACGTACAGAAAATCTCCGACGCGATTACGCCGCGAACAAAATTGATACTGTTTAACTCGCCCGCCAATCCGACTGGTTATGTCGCGTCAAGAAAGGAAGTAGAGGCGGTCGCGAAACTTGCTCAGGAGAGAAATATACTGTTAGTCAGTGACGAGATTTACAGTATGTATTCCTACGATAGCGAGTTTGTATCACCAGCGGAATATAATCCGGCAACGTTAGTGTTGGAAGGTTACAGTAAGACGCACGCGATGACTGGTTGGCGGGTTGGTGTTGCGCACGGACCGTCGGAGGTTATCGAACAGATGTTGAAACTACAACAATACACGTTCGTTTGTGCGCCGCAGGTAGGGCAATGGGGAGCGTTGGAAGCGCACGACGTGCCAATGGATAAATCGGTTGCAGACTACAAAAGGAAACGTGATATGCTGGTAGAAGGTTTGAGCAACTACTACGAACTGGGAAATCCGTCGGGGGCATTCTACATGTACCCGAAAGCACCGTGGGGAACCGCGACAGAGTTTGTGCAAAAAGCAATCGAAGACTACTCGCTGCTGGTAATACCGGGCGGCGGAGTGTTCAGCACACAAGATACCCATTTCCGTCTATCATACGCGGCAAGCGACGCTTCGATACATCGAGGTATCGAAGCGTTATTGAAACTTGCGAAGAGATGATTATTCCGGTAACTTTGTATTATTGCTTTCGCTGTGGGTTGTTGAGTTCGTAAATCTATTTTAGCCGCGCACCCGCGAACGGTACAAAAAAATTTTTTACAATTTCCCCATTGACAAATTTCAGCAATTAGAATAAAATACTTGCTTGTCGTTCGGGATATGTTTTCGCGAGCAAGTTTCACAACACATTTTTTCACAAGGAGAAAATTATGTTAAGTTTTGATTTTGTTAAAACGTTCGTAA